>VGTA01000733.1 GCA_016874875.1 Deltaproteobacteria bacterium
CCCTCTTCTGAGACGCTCTGAGACGCTCTGAGGCGCTCTGAGTCGTCCAAGCCCCAAGCCCCCCAACGCTACGCGAGTCTCTGAATGCCCCCCGCCCGCTCGCTCCCGCGCGCCCTCCCGCGCGCCCTCCCTCTCGCCCACCTCCTCCTGGCCCACCTCCTCTCCGCCTGCGGCGAGGGCGTCATCATCGCCCCCGCTGTGGAGCCCGCCCCCGCGGGGGCGCTCACCTCGCCCCCCTTCCCCGACGCCGATTCTCCCCCGCCCCCTGGGGGCGCACAGGCCAGCGGCCCCAGCGGGGAGCCCCAGGGCGGCGGACTCGGCGGCGCCCAAGGCGCGCCCCTAGACCCCCAGGGCGGGAATCCTGGGGGCGCGCGTCCGGGGGGCGCGAGTCCCGGCGGCGAGCCCGGCGGCGAGCCCGGCGGCGAACCCGGCGGCGAGCCCGGCGGCGAGCCCGGCGGCGCGCCCGGCGGCGAGCCCGGCGGCGCTCAGGGCGGCGCGCCTCCCCCCGCGCCCCTCCCCTACCCCGCCCGCCCCGCCGCGCACCTCAAGGGCCTCCAGCCCGACTTCTGGCCCGACCCTCAGGAGATCATCGGCAACCGCGCCCACAGCGTGGCGGTCAACCTCGTGTGGGCGTCATGGGAGCCCGCCCCGAGCGCCCCCCCCTGCGGCGCGGGCGCCGAGGAGCACGACGGGCGGTGCTTTAGCGTGCAGGCGGGCGTGGAGGGGCAGATCCGCCAATACAGCGACGCGGGACTCATCGTGACGGGGGTGGTCTACGGCGTGCCGGAGTGGGCGCGGCGGGGGCGGGCGTGCTCGCCGGCGGCGCCGGGCTTTGAGATCTTCTGCGCCCCCGACGACCCCGCCGACTACGCCCGCTTCGCCGGCTTCCTCGCCCGCCGCTACTCGGGCCTGCGCGGGGTGGGGCGCGTGGCGGATTTCGTGATTCACAACGAGGTCAACGCCAACACGTGGTTCGACGTGGGCTGCGGGCAGGGGACCCCCTGCGACCCAGAGGCGTGGGTGAGCGCCTACGCCAGCAACTACGTCGCCGCCTACGACGCCGTCACCCGCGAGCAGCCGCACGCCCGCGTCCTCATCTCGCTCGACCACCACTTCGACGCCGCCTTCGACCGCCCCGCCGAGCGCGAGCCGCTGCTGAGCGGCAAGCGCGTCATCGAGGGCGTGGCGGCGCGCGCCGGGGAGCGGGAGTGGGGCGTGGCGTTCCACCCCTACCCCCCCGACCTCCTCAGCCCCGCCTTCGGCCCCCTCGACCTCCCGCGCGTCACCTACGGCAACCTCGGCGCCCTGGTGGGGTGGCTGCGCGCGCGCTTCCCCGCCGACCCCCACGCCTGGCGGGTGCTGCTCACCGAGAGCGGCGTCAACTCGCTGGGGCCGCGGTCGAGCGAGGCGGCGCAGGCGGCGGGGGTGTGCGAGAGTCTGCGCGCCGCCCTCGCCACCCCGGGCGTGGAGGGCTACATCTACCACCGCATGCAGGACCACCCCGCCGAGACCGCCGCCGGGCTCGGCGTGGGGCTCCGCCGCGCCGACGGGAGCGCCAAGCCCGCCTGGGCGACGTGGGCGCTCGCCAACCGCGACGACCTCAGCCCGCCGCAGCTGAGCTGCGGCTTCGAGCGCCTGCCCCACACCGTCCTCACCCGCAGCTACAAGCGCGGCGCGGGGCACTGGGCGTCGAGCCGCGCCGCCCCCGAGGGCTTCCGCGCCGAGGGCGCCTGGCTTTTGCTGCGCGACCCCGCGCCGGGCGCCGCACCGCTCTTTGAGTGCCAGGTGGGCGCGCACAACCTGCTCACCCGCGACCCCGGCTGCGAGGGCCTGACGCCCCTAGGGCCCGTGGGGCACGCCTGGGAGGACGCGGGCGGCGACCGCGTGCCCCTCTACCGCTGCTACGCGCCGTCCTCGGGGGACCATTTCGTGTCGCCGGACGAGGGCTGCGAGGGGCAGCGCCAGGAGCAGCGCCTGGGGTACGTGCGGCCGGCGCCCTGAGGGGCGAGGGCGCGCCGCCGCTCACCACCGCCGCCCGCGGCCCCCATAGCCCCCGTAGCCCCGCCCGCCCCCCTCGCCCCGCCCGCCTCCCAGCCCCCCGCCGCCGCGCCCGCCCTTGGGGCGCCAGACGCGGCGGGGGGCGGGGCGGGTGACCTGCTCGCCGAGGTTGATGTACACGTCGCGGTCGCCGGGGGAGAAGACGTCGCGCAGCTCAAAGGGCGCCGGGTAGTGGCGGGCGAGCACCGCGGCGAGGGCGCGCGCGAGGGCGCGCTCCCCGCGCGCCACCTTGATGTTGGGGACGCTGTTGCTGCCGCCCCCCCCCGGCTCGCGCGACACCGCGCACCCCTCGCCGCTCAGGTCCCGGAGCAGGGCGAGCTCATGGGACGTGAAGTAGGCGCGCGTGGGGTCGGTGAAGAGGCGCACGCGCCGCCCGGCGCAGAGGGCGCGCAGGTCGGCGGGGGCGTCGAGCTCGGTGTCTGAGGTGGAATCAGGGTCAGGGTCAGGGTCAGGGTCAGGGTCAA
>VGTA01000734.1 GCA_016874875.1 Deltaproteobacteria bacterium
CGTCACCGCCGCCCACGACGGCGGCACGCGCGTACTCTTTGACTACGTGATGAACCACGTGGACATCGACAGCGGCCTCTACGCCGCCCACCCCGACTGGTTCGCCCGCAAGCCCAACGGCGACATCGCCGTCTGCGGTCCCGAGAACCTCTGGGACGACCCCTACTGGGGCCTGCGCTGCGCCTTCACCGACTACCTCCCGCCCTTTGATTTCGACAACGCCGCCGCGCGCCAGTGGTCGGTGCGCGACGCGCTCTGGTGGGCGTGGCGCTACAAGATCGACGGCTACCGCCTCGACGCCATCAAGCACGTGCCGCAGAGCTGGCTCCTCGACCTCCGCGCCGGCCTCAACGACCTGCTCCCCGCGCCCAACGGCGGGCGCTTCTACCTCGTGGGCGAGACCTTCGCCTATGACAACCGCGACCTCCTGCGCTCGTTCGTGGACCCCGCCACCAAGCTCGACGGGCAGTTCGACTTCCCCTACAAGGCGCGCCTCTGCGAGGCGCTCTTCCGCCCCGAGGGGCGCCTCGACGCCTTCGCGGGGTGGCTGCAGGAGAACGAGGGCTTCTACGGCGCGCGCGCGCTCATGACCACCTGGATCGGCAACCACGACATCCCGCGCCCCATCCACTTCGCCAGCGGCCAGCTCCCCGACTGCCGCGCCGGGAGCAACCCCGGCAACGGCTGGACGGGCGACTACGCGCAGCCCGCCGACGCCGCGCCCTACGAGCGCCTCGGGCTCGCCTTTGGGGTGATGTTCACCAACCCCGGCGTCCCGCTGCTCTACTACGGCGACGAGGTGGGCCTGGCGGGCGGCGGCGACCCCGACAACCGGCGCATGATGCCCTGGGAGGATTCACAGCTCAACGAGCACCAGCGGGCGCTGCGCGAGCGGGTGCGTCGCCTCGGCGCGGCGCGCGCGCGCTATCGCGCCCTCTCGCGCGGCCGGCGCCTCACCCTCAGCGCCGAGCAGGACGTCTGGGTCTACCGCCTGGTGGGCTGCGGCGGCGCGGAGGAGGAGGTGACGGTGGCGCTCAACCGCGCGGACGCGCCGCGCGCGGCGCAGGTGCCCGCCGGGGCCTACCGCGACCTGCTCACCGACGAGGAGGTGCGCGGCGGCGCCCTCCCCCTCGGGCCCCGCGCGATGCGCCTCCTCGTGAACGCGCCGTGAGCGGCGCGGCGGGGGGGGGCGCGGCGCGGGTGCTGGTCGTGGGGGCGAGCGGCTTCTGCGGGCGCGCGGCGGCGCGGGCGCTGGCGGAGGGGGGGGCGGAGGTCCTCGCGCACCTCCGCCCAGACTCCCCGCGCCGCGCGCTGGCGGAGAGGGCGTGGGGGGGGCTCGTGGGGGAGGGGCCGGGGCGCGTGACGCCCCTCGAGCGCCCGTGGGCGGAGCTGCTCGCCGCGCTCCCCGCGCTGGGGCTCACGGCGGCGTGCAGCTTCCTCGGGACCACGCGCGCCCACGCCCGCCGGGGGGGCGGCACCTACGAGGACGTGGACTACGGGCTCAACGCCTCGCTCATCGACGCGCTCGCCGCGCTCCCCGCCCCGCCGCTGCTCGTGTACCTCTCGGCGCAGGGGGTGGAGTGGGCGCGCTACAGCGCCTACATGCGCGCCCGAGAGCGCGTGGAGGGGCTGCTGGCGCGGCGCGCGCTGCCGTTCGTGGTGTTCCGCCCCGGTCTCCTGCACGACGAGACGCGCGACGAGCGGCGCGCGGGGGAGGCGGCGGCGGCGGGGCTCTCGCGCGCGGCGGCGGCGGCGGCGCGCGCCGTGGGCGCCCGCGCCCTCGCCGACCGCGTGGCGCCCCTCACGGCGCGCGAGGTGGGACTCGCCACCGCGGCGGCGGTGAGGCGCTGGGGCGGGGCGGGCGAGGCGGGGGCGCGCGCGGTGTGGGGGGTGGCGGAGCTGCGCGCGGCGGGGCGCTGAGGGCGGGGGCGCCCTAGCGCTCGTCGCGCGCGCCCTCGGGCGCGTGGAAGCGCATCGGCTGAAGCCCTAGCAGCTTGCCGATCAGGCGGTCAAAGCGGCGGGCGGGGAGCAGGCGCGGGAGCCAGTAGCGGGTGAGGGGGCTCGGCGTGCGCACGTAGCGCGCCTTGGGGCGGCGGGCGTCGAGCGCCACCTCCATCACCTCCGCGATCCGCTCGGGGGGCAGCCCCCGCTTGCCGCCCTCCACGAACACCTTGTGGAAGCGGCGCAGCGCCCGCTCATAGGGGCTCCCCGCGAAGGGGGACTCCTCGGGCGTGGGCGCCTTGTCCCAGATCTCGGTGCTGATGGGGCCGGGCTGCACCACGATCACGTCCACGCCGTAGGGCAGCAGCTCCATGCGGAGCGAGTCGCAGAGCCCCTCAAGGGCGAACTTGGAGGCGGTGTAGGGGCCCACGAAGGGCATGGCGCGCACCCCGGAGAGGGAGCTCACCTGGATCACGCGCCCGGGGCCGCGGGGGCCGAGCGCGGCGCCGACGCGGGCGCCGAGGAGGGGGGCGAAGGCCTGAATCACGCAGAGCTGCGCTGTGACGTTGACCTCGAGC
>VGTA01000735.1 GCA_016874875.1 Deltaproteobacteria bacterium
TGGACAGATTGAGGTCATTCGAGGAGTGCGCCACCCACGGCAGCTCACCGCGGAGGGCCTGCTCCTCAAGCTCCGGCTCCCCGTCGTTCACGTGATCACCGATGAGCGGGTGGTTGAGGGTGAGGGCGTTCCAGGCGAGCACCGCGAAGGCCCACGCGTCCGAGAGGCTCGTGCACCCCTCGCGCCCCTTGACCACCTCAGGGGCCCCAAAGAAGGGCGTAAAGAAGCTCTTGCCGAGCTCCGAGGTGTAACAGAGGTTGTCGAGGTCGATGAGCCACGCCTCAAGCGCGTGCGGGGCGCTCGACACGAAGATGTTGTTGGGGGAGATGTCCATATAGATGAGGCCGCGGGTGTGCAGTCCAGCGAGCGCCTCTCCAGCGTGCGCGAGGAGGCGGAGGCGCCTGCGGAGCCCCCCGGTCTCGATGTACCAAGGGAGCAGCTCGCGCCCCTGCGGGGGCCTCATCAGCGACAAGATCGGAGACATGCCGTCGAGGAACTCCGCCACGTAGCCCACGTCGGGCGCCTTGAGCACCGAGATGGGGCGGGCCACGTGGAGGTCCTGGAGGCTCATGCGCCGCAGCGCCGCGAAGTGACCGCGGAGCGCCTCGGGGTCACGGGCGCGGGACATCAGCTTCACGATCCTGCGCGGCTGCCCCTGCACGCGATAGACCGCCCCCTGCCCCCCCTCGCCGATGGGGGACTCCTCGAGATCGTACTGCTGTCCAAGAGAGTCAAACACCTGAGGCATCACACAGCTCCTTGAAGGAGGTGGGCGCCCGCGGCGGGGCGCCAGGTCACGAGGAGAGTCTTGTCGTCACGGTGGTGAGGGACGGGCCACGCGCGCAGCTCACGGGCGAGGGCGGCGGCGGGGGCGGGGCGGCGGGCCACGTCCTCAAGGAGCCACCGCGCGAACGCGTCGAGCTGACGGAGGTCGAGGTCCTCCGAGACGCCGTCCGTGGCCATCAGGAGCGCCTCGCCGGGGGCGAGGGCCGCTGTGAGCTCGAGGGACCAGTCGCTGAGCGCGTGGGGCGTGCCGAGCGCGTGCGTGCGGTTAAAGTCGAGGTCGCGGGCCACGCGGTGCCTCACGCAGCGCCCGTCCGCGCCGCGCCGGGCGATGAGGCCATCGCCGAGCTGCGCCACGAGGGCGCGCGTCCTCGGCGTAGACGAGGCAGGTGGTGGCCGCCTCGTCCGGCGAGGGCGCCCCGCCCGCCGCCTCGGCGAGGGCGAGCAGCTGGAGGCGCCAGAGCACCTCGAGGAGGCGCACGAGCTCCTCAGCGCCCGCCTCGGGCCCCCGCCGCCACAGCCGCCACGCGGCGCGCGCGGCGCGCGTGGCGGCCTGCGCCCCCTCCCGGCTCCGCGCCCGGCTGCCGAGGCCGTCGCACACCACCGCGAGTCGCGCCGCGGGCTCGCAGACCCCGAGCCAGGCGTCCTGGCAAGGGGCGCCCTCGGCGATGTGCGCGGGGCCCCGCACGCTGCAGGCGAGGAGGGGGCGCACGCTCAGAGGTCCCACTCGATCTTAGGCGCCGCGTTGGGCGTGGCGCTCCGCGAGCGAGCCTGGACGCTCATGGTGACGAGGCGGATGAATGTGTGGATTTGGCTCGCGTCGGAGGCGCGGAGGACGCGGGCCTCGGGGTTGTCGAGGAACTGCTTGAGGACAGCCTCGTCGGCGTCGTCGCCGATGGCGAGGGCCAGGCGCATCGCCTTCTTGGCGCGCTCGTCGGCGAGGAGGGCGGTGAGGGGGGCGCGCCACTCGTCGTTGGGCTGCCCGTCCGACATCAGGACGATCGTGGGGGTGTAGGCGCGCCCTGAGATGACCTCGCGGTCAGCGATCATCTGCCGCGCGAGCTCAAAGGCGCCGCCCATGGGCGTGCCGCCGGAGGCGGGCGCGTCGTGCCAGGTGACCTGCGCTGCGGGGGTGAGCGGGATGTGGTGGCGCGCCCCCACGCCCCCAAAGCTGATCACTGAGAGGTGCACCTCTGCGCGCAGGTCCTCGCCTGTCTTGAAGGCGGCGACCATGTCGCGGAGGGCGTTGTTGAGGGCGTTGATCTTGCCGTCGGCGCCCATGCTGCCCGAGACGTCGGCGAGGAGGATCACGGGGAGCGGGCGGGCGGCGGACAGGGTGAAGCTCTTGAGCTGGCTCATTGTGCGAGGGGGCCTTTCGAGGGGGGATGGTCAGGGGAGGGGGGCATGGGCTAGGCGCGGCCTCACGGTGAGGCTGGGAGGCCCTGCCGCCAAGAGACGCCTCTCCACAAGGCTTGCGGACAGCGGTTGAGGATTTTTTTGAGCAGCGTGAAGAGGATTCAATGTGGCGCGTCGGTCTTTCTTGGCACGCTTACCTTGTCCAGAAATGACGCTGTTGTCAAATGAGCCCTAAGACAGTCAGTCAACAAGACTGAGGGCCCCGCCAGCGCCCCCGCGCCCCCCGCGCCCCCCGCGCCCCCCGCGCCCACCGCGCCCCCCGCGCCCCCCGCGCCCCTCCTAGAGCCCTCAGGCCCCACGCTCCTTCCAGAGC
>VGTA01000736.1 GCA_016874875.1 Deltaproteobacteria bacterium
ACGCCCCGCCCCCCGAGGGCGCGCGCGGCGGGGGCGCGCGCCGCCCTCCCCCTCAGCGTTGGGGCGTGCGGAGGGCGCGGGGCGGCGGTGGGGGGGCGCGGGGGGCGGGGGGCGCGCGCCGCCCTCCCCCTCAGCGTTGGGGCGTGTGGGGGGCGCGGGGGGCGGGGGGCGCGCTGGGGGCTGTGGGCGGCGGGGGCGCTCTGCGCGGGGGGGGCGCTCGCCTGCGGGGCGCCCCCGCCGGCGCCGCGGGCGCTCGCGCCCACCTGGGGGGCGCTCACGCCGGAGGTGACGCCGGCGCCGGCGCCGGCGCGCGGGCGAATCGAGATGGAGCTGTGGCTCCGCGATGCGGAGCGCCCAGACCTCAAGGAGGTGGAGGAGCGGCTCGCGGCGGCGAGCGTGCTGGCGGGGCTCAACTCCACGGCGGAGGGGCTGCGCGTTGAGCTCGGGGAGGCGCGCTGCGAGGCGCGCTGGGGGGCGGCGCCGCCGCCGGCGCGCGGGGAGCGCGTGGCGGCGTGCGCGCCCTCCCTCGACGCCGCGCGCGCCGCGCTCCTGGGGGGGGCGGCGGGCCTCGCGCGCGTGTCGTGTGAGGTGGAGGGGCTCGACGCGGCGGTGGCGGCGCGCGCCGTGGCGGCCGGCCTGGCGCGGGGGCGCGAGGCGGTGTGGGCGCTGCCGAGCGCGGGCCTCTGCGCCGCGCCGGCGCGCCCCGCGGCGTTCGTGACGGCGGAGTTCGTGGTGGTCCGCGCCCTCCCGGCGCCGGCGGGGGAGGTGGCGCTCTGCACGCGGGGGCTGGGCGCCTTTGGGCGCCCGGAGCTGTGTTTCGCCGGCGTGGTGGAGGCGCGCGAGGCGGTGGCGCGCGAGGCGCTGCTGGCGGCGGCGGACGAGAGTCTCCGCGGGGCGCCGCTGGTGGCGGGGGCGCCGCTCAGCCGTGGGCCCGCGCGGGGGCTGCTCACGCCGGTGAGCGTGGCGGCGGAGCGCCTCGCGCCGCTCCGCGCCACGCTGTCGGGCGCGCCGGCGGGGGCGCTGCTCCTCACGCCGGGGGACGGGCGCGTGGATGACTCAGAGGCGCTGCGGCGCTTGATGATGCGGTTCACCGCGGGGGGGTGAGCCCGCCCGATTCGCGGCGCCCGATTCGCGGCGCCCGATTCGCGGCGCCCGATTCGCGGCGCCCTAGTCGCCGCCCTCGCCGCCCTCCACGGCGCGCAGGTAGTCGCGCAGGGCGGTGGTGAGCACCGGGCGCACCGAGGCGGCGGGGTCGCCGGGGTCGGCGCCCGGCTCGCGCACGAGGAGCAGGGCGGGAAGGCGGCGCGCCTCGGCCACCCTGAGCCCCTCCTCGGGGCCGAGTACGTTGAGGGCGGTGGCCCAGGCGTCGGCGTACATGTTCTCGGGGTGGAGGACGCTGATGGAGGCGAGGGCGTGGGTGATGGGGGCGCCGGTGCGCGGGTCGATGGTGTGGGAGCGCGCCACCCCCTCGGCGTCGATGTAGCGGTTGCGGTAGTCGCCGGAGGTGGCGATGGAGATGTCGCGCAGGGGGATCACGCGCTCCACGGCGCGCCGCCCCTCGGCGGCGGGGCGCTCCACGCCGGCGCGCCAGTCCACGCCGTCGGCGTTCTTGCCGCGCGCGCGCACCTCGCCGCCCACCTCCACCCAGTAGCGGTCGTAGCCGGCGGCCTCGAGCCAGCGCGCCGCCTCGTCGACGCCGTAGCCCTTGGCGATGGCGGAGAGGTCGCAGCGGAGGGCGGGGTGCCCCTTGAGGGCGCCGGCGGGGGTGAGGGTGAGCTGCGCGTAGCCCGCCTGCGCCTTGAGGGCGGCGACGCGCTCGGGGCTGGGGGGGGTGACGCGCCCGTCGGGCCCAAATCCCCAGGCGTCCACGAGCGGGGCGACGGTGACGTCGAAGGCCCCGCCGCTCGCCTCGCTCACCTCGCGGGCGGCGGCGAGGACGCGGCGCAGGGGGTCGCTGAGGGGGAAGGGGGCGGGGGCGCCCTGCGCGTCTCGCCCGTCGTGGGCGTTGAGGGCGCTGAGCTCTGAGGTCTTGAGGTAGGTGGACATGCGCTGGTTGACGGCCTCGAGGGCGCCGTGGAGGGCGGCCTCGTCGGGGCGGCGCGCGTGAATCACCTGTATGCTGTAGGTGGTGCCCATGACCTCGCCTTGGATTCGCCAGTGCGGGAGGCGGGCCTGGCTGCGCCACGACTGAGCAGCGAAGAGGGCGGCGAGGAAGAGGGTGGGGATGATGAGCTTCTTGAGAGGGGGAATCTCGCGCATGGGCTCCTCGTGGGGTGGGGGGTGAGGGGGTGATAACAGCGCGGGGGGCGCGGGGCAAGGGGGCGTGGGGACTCATGAGCGCGTGGGTATGTGAGCATTTGAGTATTTGAGCATTTGAGCATTTGTGTTGACCTTGACGCGCCCGCTCTGCCTTAGCTGTAGACCCCCCGCGCGCCGCGCCCGCCCCCCACGCCCCCCCGAGGCCCCCCATGCAGAGCCACTCGCCCGCCCGCGCCCGCCCGCGCCCCCTCG
>VGTA01000737.1 GCA_016874875.1 Deltaproteobacteria bacterium
TCTGGGCAGCGCTCTGGGCGGCGCTCTGGGTGGGGCGGGGGGCGGGGCGCGGGGCGCGGGGCGGGGCGGGGCGCGAGGCGCGGGGCGGGGCGCGAGGCTGGGCGCGGGGCGGGGCTCAGCGCTCCCAGGGGCGGCAGATCTGAGGGCGGCGGGCGTAGAGGGCGGGGGACACGCGCTCGAGCGCCTCCACGCGCCGCAGCCACGCCTTGAGGGCGCGCGGCTCGAGCGGCTCGCCCCAGAGCTGCGAGTAGAGGTAGCGCGCGTGGCGGTGGCGGAAGGGGGCGGGCAGGAGGGCGAGGGGGAGCGAGGAGGTCTGCGTGAGCTCGCGGAGGCGCTCCGCGGCGCGGGCGATGACCCGCGCGTGGTCAAAGGCGAGGGCGGGCAGGGCGGCGAGGGGCCACCAGCGCGCCGCCCGCGCGTCGTCCCCCGCCGCCGCCGCCGCGTCGCTCGGCAGGAGCGCCGCCCACCCCACGCTCACCACCCAGCCGCGCGGGTCGCGCCCCGGGTCGCCAAAGGCGCCGAGCTCGATGAGCGCCTCGGCGTCCACCGCCACCGCCGTCTCCTCGCGCAGCTCCCGCGCCGCCGCCGCCCGCGGCGCCTCGCCCGCGTCCACGAAGCCGCCCGGGAGCGCCCATGACCCCTCGAAGGGCGGGCGCGCGCGCTCGATGAGCAGGCACTCGAGGGCGTTGGCGCGGAAGCGGAGCGCCACCACGTCGGCGGTGAGGGCGGGGCGGGGGTAGTCGTAGGTGTGCATGGGGGCGTCTCGGGGGCGGCGGCGGGCGCGGGCGCGGAGGGCATTTGAAGGGGGGCGCGAGATGGTGTAATGCTACACCACCTATCATCTCGCCTACAGTGCAGAATCTTGAGCCACCGTTGATCTCCATCGCTCGGCACCACGGCCTCTCCCCGGAGGTCTTTGATCACGACCCGCTGGTCCTCCGGGAGGCGCGCGCGCTCATTCGGGGCGCCGTGGACGAGGGCGGCGTGGACATCTTTAGCCGCTCTCTCGAGGGCGTCGATCACGCCGAGGAGCCGCTCGCGAGCGTGGCGTGGGGCCTCGCGCTGCTCGAGGTGGAGCTGTGGGCGTACCTCACGGGGCTCTGCGTGAGTCACCTCGACGCCTGGCCGCAGGACGACGCGGTGATGTGTCTCTTGGCGGTGGCGCTGGCCGCCTCGGGGGACCTGGCGGCGGCAGAGGTGACGCTCGAGCGCGCGCTGTCGCTGTGCGAGCCGATGAGTCCTCACTACGTGCCGCTCTACCAGTTCGTGGAGGTGCTCAAGGCCCTCAGCGGCGCCGAGATGGAGGCGGAGGAGCCCACAGCGCCCACGCTCCGGGTGCGCCCGCAGCACCTCCGCCCCGCCGGCCTCCGCCCGCCGCGCCTGAGCGTCGCTGACCTCGAGACCGATGACCTCGCGGGGGGCGAGACGCTTGAGCTCGACGGGCGCTCCACGCAGCGCGACGTGAGTCTGGCGGGGCTCTTGGGGGGCTCGTCGGACGCGGTGACGCTGAGCGACGCCGCGGGGGGCGCGGGGGGCGAGGAGGACGCCGACACGGCGCGCGCGCTCCAGCGCCGCGACCTGTGGGCGATGAGCGCGAGCGGCGCCGACAGCGCCGACGTGGCGCTGCGCGACATCCCCACGATGAGCGTGGTGGAGCTCGACTCGCTCGCCGAGGAGCCCCTCGATGAGCTCGCGCCGCAGATCACCGCCGTGGACTCCTCCCCTGAGATGCCGCGCCTCAGCCTCCTGCCGCCGCGCCGGAGTCCCCTCGGCGAGGAGGCGCCCACGCGCCCCGTCTCGCCGCCGCCCCTCGGCGGGGAGGCGCCCACGCGCCCCGTCTCGCCGCCGCCCCTCGGCGGGGAGGCGCCCACGCGCGCCGTCTCGCCGCAGCCCTCCGCGCCCCCCCGCGCCGCGCCGCCCGCTTGGGCCCCGCGCGAGGCGCCGCCGCGCCCCGTGCCGCCCGCCTGGGCCACGGGCGGACTCGCGCCCCCCGCGCCGCCGCCCCCGCCACCGCCCCCCGCGCCGCCCCCCGCGCCGCCGCCACCGCCGACGCGACCGCAGCCCCCCGCGCCGCCCCTCCCGCCGCCGCCGCGCCCCCCGGCGCCGCCCGCCGCCCCGCCGCCGCTCGCCTCCCCGGCGCCGCTCGCCTCCCCGGCGCCGCCCGCCTCCCCGGCGCCGCCCGCCGCCCCGCCGCCGCCCCCGCCGCGCGCGCGCCTCGACCAGACGCGCCCGGCCTCGCCCTCGGCGGACCTGCCGCAGCGGCTGCTGGCGGAGGCGGGGCGCGCGCCGGAGGGCGCCGCGCTGCGCCCGCCGTCGCTGGCGGTGCCCACGGAGGTGCCGCCGCGCGAGGTCACGCGGGGGGCAGGGGGGGCGCCGGACGGCGCGCGCCGGGGGGGGGCGCTGGCGGCGCCCATCGCGTTGCTGGCGCTGCTCTGCGCGGGCACCGCGGTCCTGATGAGCTTCTCGTATGAGCGCTATCAGGGCGCGCGGCGGGATCAGCTGC
>VGTA01000738.1 GCA_016874875.1 Deltaproteobacteria bacterium
TTCGCCGCCGAGACCGCCGCCCTGTCGCGCAACCAGATCATCCAGCAGGCGGGCGTCTCGATCCTCGCGCAGGCCAACCAGCAGCCCCAGATCGCCCTCTCGCTGCTCCAGTAAGCCGCCCTGAGCGCCCCCCGGCGCGCTCAGCCTCGACCGGCCATCACCGCCTCGAGCTCCTCGATCTCGCGCGGGATGGCGCTCGACAGCACCTCGCAGCCCTCCTCGGTCACGAGGATATCGTCCTCGATGCGCACGCCGAGGGCCTCGCGGGCGATGTAGACGCCGGGCTCGATCGTGATCACCATGCCGGGGCGCAGCGGCTCGCGCTGCAGGCCGGCGTCGTGCACATAGAGCCCCACGAAGTGCCCCACGCTGTGGAAGTACTCGTCGCTGAAGCCGGCGGCGTCGATCACGTCGCGCGCGGCGTCGTTGAGCTGCTGCCAGGTGGCGCCGGGGCGCACCTGCGCCACGGCGGCCTTCCAGGCGTTGAGGACCACGGTGTAGACCTCCGCCTGCCGCGGCGTGAAGCGCCCGTTGACGGGGAAGGTGCGCGTGATGTCGGAGGCGTACATCTCGTACTCGCAGCCCACGTCGCAGAGCACGAGGTCGCCGTCGCGCATCTCGCGGCGGTTGAGGTTGTAGTGGAGGACGCAGGTGTTGAGCCCCGCGCCCACGATGGGGTGGTAGGCGTTGCTGTGGCTGCCGTGGGCGCGGAAGTGCGCCTCAAAGACCGCCTGCAGCGCCGACTCGTTCATGCCGGGGCGGGCGGCGCGCAGGGCGGCGCGGAAGCCGCCGCCCGTGATCTCCACGGCGCGGCGCATGATGGCGAGCTCGTGCTCGTCGTGGACGGAGCGCATGCGCGGGAGCAGCTCGTGGGCGTCGCGCAGCTTGGAGTGGAGCACGCGCGCGCTCACGTCGCGCAGCACCTGCAGCTGGCGCGGGATGGGGCTCGTGTAGCCCACCACCGGCCCGAGGTACACCAGCTCGCGCTCCTTGGACTGCAGCACCGCGTCCGTGATCGACGCCGCGAGCAGGTTCATGCGCTTGACCTTGGCGAACCCCGCCCCCAGCTCCACCCCCCGCCCGAGCAGGGGGCGGTTGCCGTGCCAGCGGTTGTCCTCCACGTCGAGGGCGCGCAGGAAGAGCTGCTCCTTAAAGTCGGGGTGCTCGGGCGCCAAGAGGAGCGCCGCCCCGTGCTCGAGCTCTAGGCCCGTGAGGTAGTAGAAGTCGAGGTCCTGCCGCTCGCCGTGCCCGATCTGCTCGGCGGCGAAAATCACCGCCACGCCCGTGCCCATCTGCGCGAGCAGGCGCTGGCGGCGGGCGCGGTACACCTCGGGGCCGATGGGGCCCGTGGGCGTGGGGTAGCCCTCCACGTTCCAGGGGGCGGGGGGGGCGATGTTGGGGGTGGGCTGAGGGGCGCGCACGCGCAGCCCTGGGGCGGAGGTGGGGGATTCGTGCTGCATGAGACTCGCTCAGGCCGCGCGGGCGCGGCGGGGTGTGCGCGCGCGAGGCGCGCGGGGTGTGACGGCGCCTCAGCCTACCCCCGCCCCCCGCCCCCGTCAAACCCCTCGCCCCCGCCCCCGCCCCGGCGCAGGGCGACCCCTCAGGGCGCCAGCCTAGAAGCGATACTGCGCCACCAGGTCCACGCTCTGCTCCGTGAGGTCGCGGTAGCCGTCCACCGCCTCCGCGTCGCGCTCCCCGTTGCGCTCGAGGCGGTAGTTGTATACCAGCGACAGCACGCCGATGTCGCGATAGAAGTAAAAGTGCGCGGCGGCGCGGATCTGGCGCTCGTCGTTGGGCTTCCGCAGGCGCGAGCCCTCAAAGACGCTCTGCGTCAGCGTGCTAAACTCATCCGCCACGAACTCCCCAAAGTCCGCCGCCAGCATCAGGTGCTTGGGCACCGCGAGGAAGCCGAGCTGCACGTGATAGGCGAGCTGCGTGCTGTCGAAGAGCTCCTTGGGCGCCCCGCCGCCCACCGGCTCAAACGCCAAGACGCGCTTGGTGTACTGCTCGGCGAGCAGCACAAAGTGACCCCAGCGCACGGCGCCCTGCACGTTGGTGGAGAAGAAGCGCTCCTGCTCGCGCTGGTCAAACTTGCCGCCCACGAGCAGCCCCACGGTGAGGGGCATCGGCGTGTAGAGGAAGGGGGTGTCGAAGCGGCTGTAGTAGCCCTTGATGTTCAACATCACCTGCCCGCCCGCCGCCCAGGGGTAGTTGGTGTTGTTGGTGACGATGCTGCGCCCGCCCACGTTGCCGTCAAAGCGCCCGCTGCCGCCCGCCCCGAACACGCGGTACTGCACGCGGTTGTTGACGGTGAGCGGCCCCGTCAGCTCCAGGGCGGCGGAGTTGAACTGCTCAAAGGCGCGGAACACGGTGGTGCGCGTCACGAGCAGCTGCTTGTGAATCGACAGCGCCGCCGCCTGCGAGAGCCCCGCCGCGCCGCTGTTGAGCGAGATCATGTGGCGCGTCTTGCCCAGCGGGACGGCGAAAGTGGCGAAGGTG
>VGTA01000739.1 GCA_016874875.1 Deltaproteobacteria bacterium
GGGGGCGCTGTGGGGGGGGGCGTGGGTGCCTCTATAGGTGCTGCCTCTATAGGTGCCAGGCTCCTATTATGTGTCCGCCATCACTACAGAATATGCCCATCGCGCCTCACGCGCCCCCCCCTCCTCCCCCTCCCCGCCGCGCCCGCTCCTCCGCGGCGAGCTCCGCGGCGGCCACCGCCAGCAGCGCCGCCCAGAGCCACCAGGCCGGCGGCGGCGCGGGGGGGGCGGCGGCGCGCGCGAGGGCCGCGAGGTCCTCCGCGCGCCACGCGCCCCGCTCGTCGCGCCTGAGCAGGCCGCCCCCCTGCGCGCGCAGGGCGCCCTCCACGCGCGCCGGGTCGAGCGCGCGCGGGGGAGGCGCGGGGAGCGGGAGGCGCTGCGGGCCGCGGGGGTCGGCGGAGGTGAGCAGGGGCGCGCCGAGCTCCAAGAGGCGGGCGTGGACGTCGCCGCCGTCGAGCCCCCGCAGGGCGCTGAGCCCGCCGAGCAGGGGGCGCCAGCGCGCGCTGAGCCCCTCCCCGGCGCCGAGGGCGACGACGGGGCCGCGGAGGAGGGCGCCGCCCTCGCCCGGCCCCCCGCGGGCCAAGACAACGCCCCCCACGCCGCCCCCCGCGCCGCCCTCCGCGCCGCCCTCCGCGCCCTCCCCCAGCCCCGCCTCCACCCACGCCGCGCCCCAGGCCCCGGGGCGCTCAGCGAGCGCGGGGGCGAGGAGGGCGCGGCGCTGCGAGGCGCTCAGCGCCCAGTCGTCGGTGGCGAGCGCGATCACGCGCCCCGCGCCCACGTCCCACTCCGCGAGCAGCGGCGCGCCCCCCTCGAGGCGCGCGAGCAGGCGGGCCTCTGGCTTAAGGCGCGCGCGCGCCCAGCCGCGCGCCGGCGGCGGCGCGCCCCCCACGCGCGCCTCCCACGCCCCCGCCGCGCGCGTGGGGCTCAGGTTCGGCGGCCCCTCGGCGGCGCGGGGCGCGCGGGCCGCCAGCAGCGCGCTCGGCGTCAGCCCCTCCCAGGGGAGCGCGCGCCCCCCCGCCGCCCTCAGGAGCGCGCGCAGGGCGGCGGGCGCGGCGCCGTGCGGCCCGGGCGCCTGCGCCCAGAGGAGGCGCACGTCGCGCGCGCGCGCCCCCAGCGCCCCCCAGGCGCGCAGGAGCTCGCCCTCGTCGTCGGCCACCTGCCCGTCGGAGAGGAGCACCCACACGTTGAGCTCATCGCCGAGCCACGCGGCGGCCTCGGCGAGGGCGGGGGCGAGGCGCGAGCCGCCGCGCCCCTCGCGCGGCGCGCTCACCACGCGGAGCTGGGCGCGCGGGGTGGGGGGGAGCGCGAGGCGCGCGGCGGCGTCAAACGACAAGAGCGCCACCTCGTCCTCCTCGGGGAGCGCCCCCGCCGCCGCCACCGCGCGCTCCACGAGCGCCTCCACCCCCACGCCCCCCGCCTCGCGCGACACGCTGCCGCTGGCGTCGAGCAGGAACGTGAGGCGGGCGCGCCCCTCCACCTCAGGGCGCGCGCTGAGGGGGGAGAGGGCGTCGAGGGGGGTGCCGAGCCAGTCGCCCTCGGCGAAGGCGCGCGCCCGCCCCGACAGCAGCAGCGTCCCGCCCCCCTCCACCCACCGCCGCAGCGCGCCCCAGTCGTGGTCGTCGAGGGCGTCGGCGGGGGTGTCGTGGAGGGCGATGAGGCGGACGGCGGGCGGCGGCGCGCTGAGGGCGCCGGGGGGGGCGGGCGTGAGGGCGAAGCCGGCGTCGCGCAGCCACGCGCGCGCCCCCTCCCCCCACGCCCACGCCGCCGGGCTGAGGAGGTCGCGCGGGGGCGCCCAGGAGAGCGGCAGCGCCCCCTCGGGCTCGCCCGCCGCGCCCCGCCAGCGGAGGGCGCCCTCGAGGCGCGCGGCGCCCTCCGCGGCGGCGCGCGGGAGGGCGAGGGCGCACGAGAGGGGGGCGGCCCCCCGCGGCGGCGCGCAGCGCGCCTCGCGCCCCGCCAGCGAGAGCGTCACCTCCGCCCCCGCGCCCCACCGCCCGCTCGGCGCCGCCAGGACGCGCGCCACGTACCCCCCGGCGGCGCCCTCCGCCGCCAGGGGCGCCCCGCGGACCGAGAGCGCCCGCAGCGCCGCCGCCCCCCCCTGCGGGTCGAGCGCCGCCCACGGCGCCCCCCCCGCGCCCTCGCGCGGCGGCGCCCCTACCCCCAGGCGCGCCGCCCCCTCGCCCGGCGGCGCCACCAACGCACCCGCGCGCCCGAGCGCGGGGCGGAGCGCCCGCCACGCCTCCTGCGCCCACTCCCCCTCCCCCACCTCCACCCCCACGCGCGGCGCGCCCCGCAGCCAGCGCCCGCGCTCCGCCGCCCCCCAGAGCCCCACGAGCGCGAGGCTGAGGGCGGCGAGGCGGGGGCGCCAGGGGAGCGTGAGCGCGAGCGCCGCGAGCAGGAGGGGCGCCCCGAGGGGGGGCGACGCGGGGGGCGGCGCGGGGAGCGGCAGGGGCGCGGCGCGCTGCGGGCGCGCGGGGGCGAGGGCGGCGAGCGCCGCGAGGCG
>VGTA01000740.1 GCA_016874875.1 Deltaproteobacteria bacterium
CGGGGGGGTCTTGGCAGCCGAGGAGGGCGCCGAGGAGGGCGCCGTGGAGGGCGCTGCGGAGGGCGGGGCGCGGACGAATCAGGAGGGCGCTCATTGCCGAAAGTCTCCCTTCACGATCAGGTGCCCGCCGCTCTGCTCAAGGGTGAGCGCGCGGGCGCCGAGGACGAGGTTGCGCGGGACGCCGTACTGCGAAAAGGAGCCCGGGATGGCGAAATCGGGGACGGGGAAGCTCGGCAGCGCCTCATTGAGCGCCGTGTCAAAGACGGACTGCAGGACCTCCGTCAGCGTCTGCTGCAGCGCCGCGCGCGCCTGGTTGCTTAGCGCCACGCCGTCCGCGCCGAGCTTGAGCCCCTCCACGCGGAGCGCGCCAAAGGTGAGCGCGTTGCCCGCCGACAGCGACACCGACGTGGCGGCGTAGGCGCCCACGTAGAGGCTGATGGGGCGCTCGATCAGCCCCGGGTACGACACCTGCGCCCGCGCCGGCCCAAAGTGCAGGCGCGCGCCCACCCCCGGCCCCACCAGCTCCACGGCGGGGGGCACGAGCGTCTGAAAGCTCAGCGACGCCCCCGCCGGCAGCCCAGCGAGCGCCCCGCTCTGCACATCACAGAGCCCCGCTCGCCACAGCCTGTGGAGGGAGGCGTTGAGGAGCGTGACGTGCGCGGCGCCCGCCACGTCGCGCCCCGACCCCGGCGACAGCTCGATGAGCCGCGCCCCGCTCGGCGCCGCCACCCCCGCCGACGAGCGCGCGTGGGCGCTGGAGCCCGAGAGGGTGCCCTGGAGCCCCACGCGGAGGCGGGCGTTGTTGGCCTCGAGGCGATTCAAGCCAAAGGAGAGGTTGAGGCGCACGGGGGCGCCGCCGAAGGGGTTGGGGATGTCGAGGTTGAAGGCGATGGCGCCGAGGTTGAGTCCGCTGAGGACGCCGGTGAGCAGCGTGTCGACCTCGTTGGTGATAAAGCTCTTGATCTGGTCGCTGATGAGCCCGCGCACCGTGCTCTCAAAGATGTCAAAGATGAGGTTGACGAAGGCGTTCACCACGCTCCCCACCACGGGGATGTTGAGGGTGAGCTGCAGCGTGATGGCGCCCACCGTCACCGACGGCGAGCCGCTCACCTGCAGCGACGGCGAGGACCCCGCGAGGCCCACGCTGAGGTTGCCGTTCACCGCCACGCTGCTCACGGTGACGTAGCCGGTCTGGTTGAGGGTGCCCCCTAAAAAGGAGCCAAAGGCGCGCAGGTTGACGCGCAGATTCTGCAGGCGCGCGTCGATGTTGACGCCGCCGGTGATCAGGTCGAGGGCGATGGTGTTGGGGCCGCCCACCGAGAGGCTGGTGAACTCCGCGCCCCCCGAGAAGGCGCAGCCGAGGAGGGTGGAGAGCCGGCAGGCGTTGGGCACGATGGGGTTCTGCGCGCGCAGGGCGGCGCTCACGGCGCTGACGAGCTGCGAGGAGCTCAAGACGCTGCCAAAGAGGTCCCCGAGGCTGCTGATGGGCGCGCGCGGCGCGCCGTCGTCCACGGCGCTCTGGCTCAGGTGCAGCAGCGCCACGTCGCTGATGGGCGCCGCCTCGCTGAGGTAGGAGGGGGCGGCGAAATAGGCGCAGAGGGTGGAGTTGACCTGCCCGAGGGCGTCGCGCGCGCTCACCTCGTGCATGTTGAGGCCCCAGCGCGGCGTGACGGGCACGGCGAAACCGCCG
The DNA here is from genome assembly GCA_016874875.1 of Deltaproteobacteria bacterium. GTDB lineage: Bacteria > Myxococcota_A > Bradymonadia > UBA7976 > VGTA01 > VGTA01. Next base: position 1,691 of record VGTA01000740.1, read on the forward strand.
CTGGCGTCGGGCTGCGTCTGCCGCCCGTCCACGTAGAGCTCGCTCACCCCCGACGAGTCCGCCACGCGCCCGGTGAGGCTGAAGGGGCTGAGGTCGCGCATGGCGCCCAGGGCGGGCGCCGTGCACGAGACGCTCGGGGCGCCGTCGTCCACGCTGAAGGGCACGCTCGCCGCCACCTGCCCGCCGCCGTGCAAGGGCGGCAGGGCGCTGACGGTGACGGAGTAGCTGCCGGCGCGGGAGGCGATGAAGTGGGCGGGCCCGAAGGGGTCGAGGCGGTTGGGGTTGAGGGTGTAGCTCAGGGGGGCGCCCGACACCCGGTTCTGGTAGGCGTCAAAGGCGGCGGCCTCCACCGCCACGAGGTCGCCGAGGAAGAAGGTGCGCTGCCCGCCGCGCAGGTCCACCTCCACGCGCGCCGGCAGGCCCGGCGCCACCGTGAGGGGCGCCGGGGTGGGCTCCGCCACGCCGTCCACCGCGCAGGAGACCTCGTACTCGCCCGCGCGGGTGACCACGAGGGCGCGCGGGTCGAGGGTGACGCCCTCGCCGGCGGGGGAGAGGCGCCAGGTGAGCGCCTCGGGGGGGGTGGGGACGAGGTTGCCGTAGGCGTCGTGGGTGACGCACCGCAGGGCGACGGCCTCGCCCGCCACCACGCGCTCGGGCTCCACCACCGCCACGGCGGCGGCGGGGGCGGCGGGCACCACGAGCCAGTCGGCGGGGCCGGAGCGCAGCCCCCAGGCGGGCAGGGCGCAGCGCACCTCGTAGGGGTTGGCCACGAGGCCGGTGAGGAGACTCGGGGCGTCGTCG
>VGTA01000741.1 GCA_016874875.1 Deltaproteobacteria bacterium
TCGCCACCCCCTCCCTCGGACGCCGCGCCGGCGTCCTCTTGCACCCCACCAGCCTCCCCGGGGCGCTCTGGGTGGGCGACATTGGGCCTGGGGCGCGGGCGTTCGCGCGGTGGCTCGCCGCCTCGGGCGCGCGCGTGTGGCAGACGCTACCGCTGGTGCCCCCCGACGAGGGCGGCTCCCCCTACTCCAGCCGCTCCGCCTTCGCCGCTAGCCCCCTCCTCATCAGTCTCGAGGACCTGCGCGACGACGGCCTGCTCACCGCCGAGGAGGTGGAGGGCGTGCGCGCGCCCTTCGCGGCGCGCGCGGCGGCGCGCCCCGAGGCGCTCGACCGCGTGGACCTCGCCGCGGCGCGCGCCGCCCACCTGCCGCTCGTGCGCCGCGCCGCCGCCCGCCTGCTCGAGCGCGCCGCCGCCCACCCCGCCCGCGCCGCCCTCGACGCGTTCGTGGCGCGCGAGGCGGGCTGGCTCGGGGACGCCGCGCTCTTTGAGGCGCTCCGAGAGGCGCACGGGGGGGCGCCGTGGTGGCGGTGGCCGGCGCCGCTCGCCGCGCGCGAGCCTAAGGCGCTCGCCCACGCCCGCCGCGCGCACGCCGCGGCGGCGCGGCTCTTTGAGGCCACGCAGCACCTCTTTGACGCGCAGTGGGCGCGCCTCCGGCGTGAGGTGGAGGCGCTCGGGGTGCGCCTCCTCGGGGACCTGCCCATCTACGTGGACCTCGACAGCGCGGACGTGTGGGCGCACCAGCGCCTCTTCGCCCTCGACGCCGCGGGCCGCCCCACGGCGGTGGCGGGGGTGCCGCCCGACGCCTTTAGCGCCACGGGGCAGCTCTGGGGCAACCCCCTCTACCGCTGGGACGTGATGGCGAAGGACGGCTTCGCCTGGTGGGCGGCGCGCCTCCGCCGCGCCCTCTCGCTGACGCCTGAGGTCCGCGTCGACCACTTCCGCGCCTTTAGCGCCTACTGGGAGGTGCCGCGCGGGGCGCGCGACGCGCGCGAGGGGCGGTGGGTGGAGGGGCCCGGCGTCGCCCTCTTTGAGGCGCTCGCCGCCGCTCTCGGGCCGCTGCCCGTGGTGGCGGAGGACCTCGGCGTGGTGGACGCGCCCGTGCGCGCGCTCGTGGAGGCGGTGGGCTGCCCGGGGATGCGGGTGCTGCAGTTCGCCTTTGACGGCGACCCGCGCAACCCCTACCTCCCCCACAACCACGCGCCGCGCGCGGTGGTGTACACAGGCACCCATGACAACAACACCACCCGCGGCTGGTGGGAGGCGCTAGGGGCGGAGGGTCGAGCGCAGGCGCAGCGCTACCTCGGCGTGAGCGGCGACGACATCTCGTGGGACCTCACCCGCGCCGCCCTCGCCTCCACCGCCGACCTCGCCGTCGTGCCGCTGCAGGACCTCCTCTCCTTGGGCGCCGACGCGCGCATGAACACCCCCGGGGAGGCGGGGGGCAGCTGGGGGTGGCGGGTGCGGGCGGAGGCGCTCAACGGCGAGGTGGGCGGGCGCCTGCGGGGGCTCTGCGCCCTCTACGGGCGCACCCCGGGGGCGGGGGGCGCCTCTTGAGCGACCGCCACGCCGCCACGCGGCGCGCTGCCCTCGCCGCCCTCGCCGCCCTCGCGCTGCTCACCACGCTCACGCGCTGGCGCGCCGCCCCCGCGCCGGTCGGGGAGCTCGGGGAGCTGCGGCGCTGGGCGGCGCACGAGCTCGGGCGCCCGCCGGGGGAGCTGATGGCGGCGCGGGTGGTGCGCGACGAGGCGCGCCGCGGCGTGCGCCTCGTGACGCACCTGGTGGCCCCCTGCGCCTCGCTCTGCGGGGCGCACGAGAGCTGCGCGCAGGTGTGCCAGGAGCGCGTGGCGCGCTGGAGCGGGCCGCTGGTGGGGGGGCGCCTCTTGGCGTCGCTGAGCGAGGAGGGGGGGGGGCTGCTCGGGGTGGTGGCGCTCAGCGACCTCTCGCCGCCGCAGCTGGTGGCCTGGGACCGGCGCAGCCGCCTCCTCACCCTCAGCCAGCGCGACGGGGTGGAGTGCTGTGAGCGCCTGAGCGTCTTTGAGGCGCCCGCGCCGGGGGCGCGCCACCCGCCGCGCTCGCTCCGCGACGCGCCGCCGAGCGACTACCCGCGCCTGCAGCGCCGCGCGGAGCACTTTATGGGCCCCTACCGCGCCCTCGACGAGCAGGGGCGCCCCCTGATCTCGGTGCGCGGCGACGAGCGCGGCGAGGTGGAGTGGAGGGCGCCGGACGCCCATTTCGCCCGCCTCAGCCCGCGCCCGCTGCGGGTCACGCTGCCCCACACCCTCACCGCGAGCGGCCTGCGCCCCGACCTCGCGCGCCTCCGCGTGGCCGCGCCGGATGTGGGCGAGCGCCGAGCGTGGCTGCTGGGTTTCCCGCGCACGAGCGAGGGCGTGGAGGCGCTGCTGACGGCGCTGGTGACGCTCTGTCTCAAGGACCGCTGCGCCCTCGCCGACGAACTCGCCCACCTCGCCTACCCTCAGTCGCCGGAG
>VGTA01000742.1 GCA_016874875.1 Deltaproteobacteria bacterium
CCTCAGCCACACCCCCCTCCCGCCCAGCCCCGCCCCCTGGCCCACCGTGGACCCGTTCCTGTTCTGCGTTCACCACAACGACGAGTACCCCGCCGGCGATGAGCGGCTCGCGCCGCGGGCGAGTCTGGCGGGGCGGCGCGTGGGGTCGGATTTCTCGGGGCGGGACGGCTGGAGCATGTACCACGGGGAGGTGGTCCCGGGCTTCCCAGAGCACCCGCACCGCGGCTTTGAGACGCTCACCCTCGCCCGGCGCGGCTATATCGACCACTCGGATTCCCTGGGCGCCAAGGCGCGCTTTGGGCAGGGGGACGCGCAGTGGATGACGGCGGGCGCGGGCGTGGTCCACTCGGAGATGTTCCCCTTGGTGCGCGGCGACGCGCCGAATCCCACCGAGCTCTTTCAGCTCTGGCTCAACCTCCCGCGCGCCGACAAGATGACGCCGGCGCACTTCACCATGCTCTGGAGCGAGGACATCCCCACCGTGGTCGTGAGCGCGGGGGGGGCGCGGCGGGCGGAGGGGGCGCGGCGGGTGGAGGAGGCGGGGGAGGCGCCCGCGGTGGAGCTCACCGCCGTGGCGGGCGCCTTTGCGGGCATCTCTCCTCCGCCCCCGCCCCCCCGCTCCTGGGCGGCGCGCCCCGACGCCGCCGTGGCGGTGTGGTCGATGCGCTTTGAGGACGGCGCCGCCCTCACCCTCCCCCCCGCCCCCGCCGGCGCGCGCCGCACCCTCTATGTGTTTGAGGGCGCGCCGGGCGCGGCGCTGCGGGCGGGGGTGGCGGCGGGCGCGGAGCCGCTCGCGCCCCCGGCGGGCCCCCTCTCGGAGCGCGCGCCGGTGGGGCACGCCGTCGCCCTGCGCCCCGACGCCGCGGCGCACCTCCGCGCGGAGGGCGGGCGCGTGGAGGCGCTCTTGCTGCAGGGGCGCCCGATCGGGGAGCCCGTGGTGCAGCACGGGCCGTTTGTGATGTGCTCGCGCGAGGAGATTCTGCAGACCATCCGCGACTACCAGCGCACGGGCTTTGGGGGGTGGGGCTGGGGGCGGCGCGACCCCGTCCACCCGCGCGCCGCGGGGCGCTTTGCGCTGCACGCCGATGGGCGCGAGGAGCGCCGCGGGTAGGGGCGCGAGGAGCGGCGCGGGTAGGGGCGCGCCCGCCTCCGCCTCCGCCTCCGCCTCAGAGGCAGGCGTAGATCGCGTCGCAGAGCCGCTGCGCGCGCGGCGAGCGCACGTGGTAGCCCATCCGATTCATCACGTAGCCGATGGCGAGTCCCGCGTCCGGGTCGCACCAGCCCAGCGCGCCGCCCGCCCCGGAGTGCCCAAACGACGCCTCGTTGGGCGAAAAGACTCCCGCGCCCTCCTTGAGGAAGCCCTGCGTGAAGCCCATGGGCTTGCCCACCACGCGGTCCCGCTCCGACCACGACTGGCGCGCGCGGAGCGGGGCGAGGGCGGCGAGGGGGGCGACGCGCCCCTCTAAGAGCCCTGCGTAGAAGGTCGCCAGCCCCCGCCCGCTCGCCGCCGCGTTGGCCCAGGGCAGCTCTAGGCGCCGGACGCGCGGCGTGTTGAAGTTGTGGAGCCCCCGCGCCCCGAGGGCGGCGGGCTGCCCAAAGGCGCGCGCGGCGTCGCCCCCGCGCAGCACGCCTCGGAAGAAGCGCCCCTCCGTGGTCCCCCGCAGCAGACTCGGCAAGATTCCGCACAGCAGGTCGCGCGCGCCGCCGGGGATGATGGGCGCGCAGCGGGCGTCGAGGGCGGCGGGGAGGCCGAGGTGGACGTCGGCGCCGAGGGGCTCGGCGAGCTCGCGGCGGAGGAAGGCGCCCACGCTCTCGCCCGCCACGCGCCAAAAGAGCTCCCCGGCGTACAGCCCAAAGGTGACGGCGTGGTAGCCCTGCGCGTCGCCCGGGCGCCACGCGAGCGGCTCGGCGGCGAGGCGCGCGCTCAGGAGGGCGCGGTCCTCGAGGTCGTCGAGCGTGAGGGGCGCGCGCACCCCCAGCAGCCCCGCGCGGTGGTTGAGCAGGTGGCGCCCCGTGAGCGTCGCGCGCGCCTCCTCCCACGCGGCGTGGGCGCCGGGGCCCCGCGCCGGGGCGGCGAGCTCGGGCCAGTAGCGGGCGAGGGGGGCGTCGTAGTCAAATCGCCCCTGCGCGGCGAGGCGCAGGAAGCACGCCGCCACCAGCCCCTTGGTGCACGAGAAGGAGTTGGTGAGCGTGTCGGCCTCCCAGGCGCGCCCGGCGGCGGGGTCGGCGCTGCCGCCCCACAGGTCCACCACCACGCGCCCCTCGCGCCGCACGCACAGCGCGGCGCCCACCTCGCCGTGGCGCTCAAAGTTCTCCTCAAAGGCCCGCCGCACGCGCTCGAAGCCGGGCGACACGTCTCCGTGAATCTGTCCGTGAAGCTGTCCGTGAAGCTGTCGATGTGTGCTCGTCATGAGGCTCTGCTCTGCTCACTGTGCGGGTTCAAGGGCGTCCACCGTGGCGCCCTTGGGGGTCGC
>VGTA01000743.1 GCA_016874875.1 Deltaproteobacteria bacterium
CCTCACCCCTGAGCAGCTCCTCGAGTACTACCACGGTCACAAGCAGTTCGTGCGCGTGCAGACCCTGGAGGGCTTCTCGATTCAGTTCCGCGCCGACCACCTGCGCCGCTGGGTGACGCGCGTCGGCATCGACGGGGTCTTTGAGATCCGATTTGACGACGAGCGCCGCTTCGTGGACCTGCGACCCGTGACCGGGGGCGGGGGCGGGGGCGGGGGCGGGGGCGGGGGCGGGGGCGGGGGCGGGGCGCCGAGGCGCCCGGGGGGCTTTATCGGCTCCGCCTAGCGCCCCCGCGGCGCGCGCCTCAGCCCCCCTTCAGGAGCTCCTCCACCTGCCGCGCCGCGCGCCACGCCTCCTGCGTGGCCACCTCAAAGGCGGGCAGGCCCCAGTTGTCCTGCTGCGCGAAAAACACGCGCCCCCCAAAGGGCGCGCGCAGGGCGTCCACCACCCCCTCCGCCACCAGCCCCGGCGCCGCCACCGGCAGCGGGTGCCCCCAGCGGGTGAGGCGCAGCCCCTTGAGCGACTCCGGGGCGAGCTTGAGCGCCGGCATCACGCTCTCCTTGAGCTCGCGCTCAAAGCGCGCGCGCGCCGCCGAGAGGTCGGGCTGCCCGAGCACCTGCCCGCGCCCAGCGTCGAAGGGGAGCGGGTAGTAGAGCGTGAGCGTGCTCCGGCGCTCGTCCATGCGCGCGAAGTTGCCATACGAGATGTCGGTGGAGCCGTCGCGCGCCGAGTCCGCCATGGCGTCGTCGGTGGGGCGGCCGTCGGTGAGGAGGTACGACGCGTAGAAATCGTCCTTGAGCGGCGCCTCAAAGAGGGCGTTAGCGACGAGGTAGGCGCGGTACTTGAGGCGCTCGATGGCGGCGAGGCGGGCGGGCTCGAGGTCGCGCACCACGCGCTTGACCACGAACTTGGGGCACGCCATCACCACCGCCTCCGCCTCGATGACGCGCACGGCGCCCCCCGCGTCCACGTAGGCCACCTGCGCGCCCTGGGCGCTCGCGCGCACGTCAAAGACCAGACTCTTGACCCGCAGCGCGCTCGGCGGCAGGGCGGCGGCGAGCTGGCGGTAGAGGGCGTCGGCGACCCCGGCGTTGCCGCCCGGCGCCACGAGCACCGCCCCCTCCTCCGCCGCCAAGAAGTTGAGCCCGCTGGCGGCGCTGAGCTCGTGGCTGCCCGCCCCGAACGCCGACCAGCAGTAGTGCTCGAGGTAGAGCGCGAGCTCCTGCGGCAGCTCCCCCCCCGCCGCCTCGCGGAGGTAGTCGCGGAACGTGACGGCGTCGAGCTTGTTGACGAGGGCGCGGTGGGCGGCGTCGTCGGTGGGCAGGTTGGGGAAGATGTGCCCGCCCTCCCCCGCGTACACGGCCTTGAGGCGGCCCTTGAGGCGGCGCCAGGCCTCCATCTGGGCGGGGGTGCCCCAGTCGCGCGCCTTGAAATCGTCGTGGCGCACCCCGGCGCGAATCATGGGCGAGTGGGGCGCCACGCGGCACTGCGCCAGCGCGCCGAGCTCCTTGAGGTGCGCCTCCATCTCAGAGCCCACCTCGGGGCCGATCAGGTAGGCGGCGCCGATGGAGTAGGGGAGCCCACCCCACACCTCGCCCTTGGCGTTGCCGCCGAGGCGCGCGGCGCGCTCGAGCACCACCGGCGCGTGCGCCCGCAGGCGCCACGCCGCCGTGAGCCCCGCCACGCCCCCGCCCACCACGAGCACCTTGACGCGCTCCGAGGGGGCGGGGAGGGCGCTGAGGCCCCGCTCGCGCAGGACCCCCTCAGGGTCCCACAGCGCCTTGTGCGCCTCGGCGGGGTCGTCGCCGGAGATGTGGGCGTGGGGCAGGGCGTCGCGGTCGCCGTCGATGGGCGAGAGCGGGCCCCAGGCGCCGGGGGCGCTAGGCGGGGCGGGGGGGGCGGCGAGGGCGCGCAGCACGCCCCCGGGGAGCGCCGCGAGGGCGGCGGGCAGCGCGGCGCCGCTCAGCCCAGCGAGTTTAAGCAGGACGCGACGAGAGACCTGAGGGCTTGGTTGATCATGAACCGGCATACATCATGGGCGTTTACGCCATGTGGAGGGGGAGGGACGCGCAGAGAGAGGCGCGACGCGGAGGTCCCACGCGCGCCCCAATGAGCACGTACATGGTGCGCACACGAGGGCGGACGGGTCAAGGCGCGGGGCGAAAGGAGGACGCCGGCGCGCCCCCCTCAAGGCGCGCCGCGATGTGCTATTATGCGCCTCACCCCAACGAGCGCGCCCCCGCGCGCCCCGCACCCGCGCCCCCGAGGCGCCGAGAGAGGGAGCCAGCCCCCCCATGGAGCAGCCCACCGCGCCCGCCCCCCGCCCCCCCGCCGCGCCCCCCCCCTCGCCCCCGCGGCGCTTCACCCGCCCCCACGCCCTCGCCGAGGCGCGCGCGGAGGGCGTGGAGTGGGACATCCTGATCATTGGCGGCGGCGCCACCGGCCTCGGCGCGGCGGTGGACGCCGCCAGCCGC
>VGTA01000744.1 GCA_016874875.1 Deltaproteobacteria bacterium
CCCAAAGCGCCGCGCCCCAGAGCGCCCCGCCCCCCGCGCCCCCCTCGCCGCGTCGCGCGGCGCGCCCCTTGACCCGCGCGGCGCTCAGCGCGGCGCTCGCCCTCAGCGCCTGCGACGGCGATGAGGGGAAGGGCGCGCCGCAGGGCGGAGGCGGCGCTGCGGCGGGCGCGAGCGGGGGCGCCGCTGGCGTGAGCGCTGGCGTGAGCGCTGGCGTGAGCGCTGGCGTGAGCGCTGGAGGCTCGGCGGGCGCGGCGGCGGGCGCGGCGTCGGGCGCGGCGGCGGGCGCGGCGGCGGGCGCGGGCGCTCCGCCGGTGGCGGTGGGGCGGTGTGAGTACATCAACCTCTTCTCGGGCGCCGCCGAGTGCCGCGAGTACACGGGCGAGGAGTGGGGCGAGGAGGCGGCGCGCGCGGACTGTGACGCGCAGGGCGCCTCGGGCGAGCCCGCCACCTTTGGCGCGGAGGGCTGCGCGCGCGCAGCGCACCTCGCCACCTGCCACATCGACGAGGGCGCCCCCCGCGCCTACGACATCGTCTTTAGCGGCGCGGACCCCGACGCCGAGTGCCAGACGCTCGCGCAGGGGTGCGTGGTGTTCGCCGGCGGGCGCTTTGAGCCCGCCGCCGCCTGCGTGGGGCGCTACGAGGAGGTGACGCCGCCGCCGCCCACCGGCGACGTCTTTCAGCCCTTTGAGCGCGTGTGCGCCGCCCCCGCGGACGGCGCGCCGGGGCTGAGCGAGGGGGGGCAGGTGTGCGCGTGGCAGGGCATCAGCGGCTGCGTGGAGCCCGGGCGCCGTTTCGCTGACTACGCGCGCTGCGAGCCGGTGCTCACGCAGCGCCCCTACTACGCGGCGCGCGCCTCGGGCTTTGAGACCCCCGCCGATGACCCCGTCCGCCAGGACCCCGCCTTCCTCGCCGAGGTGGAGTGGGCGCGCGGCGAGGCGGAGGCGTGCGGGTGTGTGTGCTGTCACGACCAGCGCCTCGCCCCCGCCGGGGCGGCGGTGTGGGACACGGCGCGCGCGGGCATCTGGACCGACGACTTCACCCTCAGCGGCCTCGCCATGGGCGCCGGGTGGGTGAACACCGAGGTGCTCGGTGCCTTCCCCGCCGAGGAGAACAACGGATTTGAGCGCGCGGCCACCGCCCTGCCCACTACCGACCGCGCGCGCATGGTGCGCTTCTTTGAGGGCGAGCTGGCGCGCCGCGGCGCCCGCCGTGAGGATTTCGCCGACGCGACGCCCATCGGCGGCCCCCTCTACGAGCAGGCGGTCTTCTCCCCGGCGCCCTGCGCGCGCGGCGAGGGCGTGAGCGCCGCCGGCGACATCACCTGGGCGGGGGGGGGCGCGCGCTACCTGCACGTGCTGCGCGCGGACGCGCCGAGCCCGGGGGTGCCGCCCAACCGCGACCAGCCCGCCGGCACCCTCTTTCGCTTTGACGTCGACCCCGCCGCCGCCCCCGTGACCCGCGCCCGCTACGGCGAGGCGCCCGAGGGGGCGCGCCGCGTGTGGCCCGAGGGGGCGCCGGAGGCGCTCGTGGCGGGCGAGCGGTACTATCTCTATGTGCAGCGCGACGTGGGCATCCCCCTCACGCGCTGCCTCTTCACCTACGGCGCCGGCGCGCCCCCCGCGCCCCCGGCCTCCCCCTGGGGCGACGCCTGCGCCGCCGCCGCCGACTGCCCCGCGCCCACCGACCACTGCGTCAAGAGCCCCGGGCAGGCGACGGGGTACTGCTCGGTGCGGTGCCTCGGCGGCGGCGCGGCGTGCGCGGCGGCGGGGGCGCCGGCGGCGTGGCAGTGCAACGCTATCAGCTGTGAGGTGGAGGCGCTCACGTGGTGCGGGCCGGCGGAGGAGGTGGCGGCGTCGGGCGGCTTCTTGAAGGTGTGCCCCTGACCTCAGTCCTCAATGACGCGGACGCCCTCGGGGGGGCTAAACTGAAAGCCGTCGTCTGGCAGGTTGGAGTTGACCACCGGGTCCACGAACTCGATGTGGTTGGTGTTGCCGACGGGGTCCACGAGCACGCTGGCGCGCACGCTGTGCTGCGCCTTGTTCACCACCAACTGCAGCGCCTGGTACTCGCTCGAGGGGCGCTTGGGGGTGAGGTGGAGGCGGTAGGCGTCGCTTTCCTCGTGGAGCGCGCCCACGGCGAAGTCGTCGGTGAGCTTCCCCTCCCCCTTCATGAAGCGCAGCGCCACGGGCAGCTGCGCGGAGGCGAGGTCGCGCTTAAAGACCTGCGCCTCCTCGGGCTCGTAGACCCAGAGCGTGCCCCCGTCGGCGATAAAGAGGCGGCGGGAGGGCGCCTCGTAGTCCCAGCGCATGAGGGCGGGCTTCTTGAAGAACACCTCGCCGGTGGACACCTTCTTGCGCTGGTAGATCTTGTAGGTGAAGGTCTGCTTGAAGTCAGCCTTAAAGTCCCGCGCGTCGGCGTAGAAGCGCTGCACGCCGTCGAGGACGGCGGCGAGGAGCGCCGGGTCGATG
>VGTA01000745.1 GCA_016874875.1 Deltaproteobacteria bacterium
CATCTCCTCGCCGCGAAGGAGCGCCGCCCATGCAACCCGCTCGATCACCTCGCGCCCCTCTGATCGAGGTCGGTGCGGCGCGGGACCTGCGACCTCGGTCCACATGACCCCTGCTGTCTCGGGCGGTCGGTGAGCCCCTCGTTGAGCAGAACGCTACACGGCGCTCACGGCAGATTCTCTCACCCGCGCTTCAGCTTCTCTGTGAGGAGCTTGCGCAGCTCTTTGCGGGCCTTGCAGACGGCCTGATCTACGGCGTTAGGGCTCATCTTGACCAGCGGAGCGATCTCCTTCGTTGGCATATCATAAAGAAAGCGCCCCAAGACAGCGACGCGGACCTGAGTGCTGCAGTCACACAGATATTGAACGAGGTACTCTGGCAGACCCGTTTTGCTCAAGAGCTCCTTGTCCGCAGCCCAAACCGTGAGGCCCTTATGCGTGTCGGGTATATCAAACTCCTCAGGGCTCTCAGGGGCCTTGATGTCATACTTCAAGACCTCCTCGGCGTAGACGACCTGTTGCTCTTTACCGCGCGTCGCGTTGCGCGCGCGGTTGGCGCAGGCCACCGCCGCGTACGCGGCAAGGGAGCCCCACAGACCCTCGCGGTAGAGCCCGCGCGCCACAAGGCTCACCGAGAGCGCGTGAAATGCGTCGCTGCGGATGGCGTCCTTCTCTCGCTGCGACTGAGCGCGAGCCGCGTGGCGGGTGACCAGGGTAGTGATGTGGTCGGCGTAGCAGAGCTCAGCCCAGTAGCCCAGAGATGTCACATGGTCGTCGTTGGAGGCCGCAGACATATTCAAGAACGAGGCGAGGGTGTGCTGGAGGGTGCCCTCGTCATTGTCACCGGGAAGTGCATGAGCGATGGTGCGGAGGCGGGCGCGGATTTGTTGGGGCAGTTGGCGGGCGGCCATAAACGTCTCCTGAGAGAGATGTGGTGAGAGAGCGCGGTGGGGGCGCGGCTATCTCTGTATCATCTCGAGCTCCTGTCAGCAACGGAATCATCAGCACCTGGAAAACTTTTTTGTTCCAAAGAATTTACCAATAAAAAACAATAGCTTAGAAAATAAACCAATCCAAAAAGATCGAGACGAGAGGCGCAGAGCGCTCCCCACCCACCCACCTCAGCGAGCAGCCCCACCCCCTCACCCCCCCACCACCTCAAACCGCACCCCCGTCCGCGCCCCCAGCCGCCCCACCAGCGCCTCCCCCATCAGCGCCGCTGGCGTCCAGAAGCCCCCCGGCGCCTCGCTTGCGCCGCCCACGTCAAACGCCAAGCACAGCGCCGCCTCTGCGCACATCTGCGCCGTCGCCCCATAGCCGGGATCGCGGTCCCCCTGCACGCGCAGCCCCAGGCGCTCCCCCGACGGCGCCTCCCCCCACAGACTCACCACAAAGAAGCCCGCCTCGCGCTCGCGGGCGCTCGGGCCCTCCCCGGGGCGCGGGAGGGCCCAGCGGGTGAGCGCGCGGCGGGTGGGCGCCCACAGGAGCGCGGCGCCGAGGGCGCCGAGGCCGAGGGTGAGCGCCTGCGCGATGAGCCACCCCCCCGCCCCCCGCCCCGCCCGCGTCGCCTCGCTGTAGGTGAAGGACGCGCCGTAGGGGTGCGCGCGCAGCGCGTGGGTGCGGTGGACCACGCGCGTGTTGATGTCGGCCATCAGGAACGGCGCCAGCCAGGCGCCGTCGCGGGGGTCGCGGGCGGGGCGGCGGACGGCGGGCTGGCGCGTGGCGGGGGCGGGCGACGACCGCGACCCCACGCAGAGCGCGTAGGGGCTCGCCATGAGGCGCCGCTGCGCCGGGTCGCCCGCCAGCTCCACCAGCGCCCCCGTGAGGCTCGCCACCGTCCCCCCCGAGAACCCGCCCCGCGCCGCGTCGAGCGTGTAGCGGATCGCCCCGAGCGGCGCGCCGAAACGCCGCTGCGCCTCGCGCTGCAGCGCGTCCACCCCGAGGTCCGAGGGCAGCGAGTCGAACCCGCAGCACATCACCAGCCGCGCCCCGCTCGCCGCCGCCGCCGCCTCGTGGCGCTCGATCATGCGGCGAACCCAGTGCACCTCCCCCGTGAGGTCGCAGTAGTCCACCCCCAGCTCCGCGCACGCCCGCACCAGCCCCTCGCCGTGCTGCGCGTAGGGCCCCACCGTCGACAGCACCACCCGCGCCCGCCCGCAGAGCGCGCGCAGCGCCTCGGGGTCGTGGGCGTCGGCGACGAGGGCGGCGGTGGGGGGGTGGGGGGCGGCGGCGAGGGCGGCGCGGAGCGCCTCGAGCTTGGCGGGCGCGCGCCCGGCGAGGGCCCAGGTGAAGGGGCGCCCCTCCTGCGGGCTGCGCGCGAGGTGCTCGGCGATGAGCGCGCCCACGAAGCTGGTGGCGCCGTACAGGACGACGTCGTAGCGGTCGCCTTGGCTGATCGTGCTCATAGCGTTTGGTACCTCAGCAGGAGCTCGAGGGGCACCACCGTGAGCGTCCGCTCGTGGGTGGCGT
>VGTA01000746.1 GCA_016874875.1 Deltaproteobacteria bacterium
TCGAGGGCGGGGGGCGGCGGCGGCGCGCAGGGCGTGAGGCGCCCGTCGCCGTCGGAGTCCTCAAAGGCGGTGGCGCGGTAGCGCCCGGCGGGGACCTGCGTGAGCGTGAAGCGCCAGCGCCCCGCCTCCCCCGGCGCCTCGTGGAGCGGGAGGGCGAACGCCGCGCGCCGCACGTCGGCGTCCGCGTCGAGCGCCTCGAGCCAGAGCGCGAGGGCGGGCGCCGCGGGGGCCCCCGCTCCCGCCCCCGCCCACGTCACCTCCCCCGAGAGCGACGTGGACACCCCCCCCGGCCCACAAGAGAGGCGCGCGAGCGCGAGCGCCTCCTCCACCTCCAGCGCCCCCTCTCCCCGCGAAACCCCGAGCGGCGCGCCCCCCCCGAGCGCCCCGCGCCACACCCCCACCACCGCGTCGAACGCCTCTGGGAAGAGGGCGTCGCGCGGCGAGGGGGGCGAGGGGCAGGGGTGGTAGCGCGGCGCCCCCTCCGCCGCGCTCAGGCCCGCGCTCACGCCCTCAAGGAACACCGTGACCACATAGGAGGCGGGCGGGAGCGGGCTGAGCGTGACCCGCGCGCTGAGGGCGCCCGCGAGGCGCTCGCGCCGCACGAGGAGGCCCGACTCCGCCTCCCGCACCTCCGCCGCCCAGCGGCGCCCGCGCTCGGGCGCGGTGAGGGGGGGCGCGTCGAGGAGGAGGGTGAGGCGCGCCCCCTCCCCCCCCGCCGCCCCCCCCCCCGCGCCCCCGAGGGGGACGGCGGGGGGCGCTTGGAGGTCACAGGAGATGTGTGTTAAAGTGAGAGCGGCGCCCCACGCCCACGCTGTGCCTGCGCGCGCGCGTCGCGCCCCTCTGCCTCCTTGATCAAGCATCAGCGCCCCTCCTCAGCGGCCGTGTGACAGACCCCGCGCGCCCGCGCTCCCACACCACACCACACCACACGCCCCCCCTCAAGGAAAAGAACGGACCCCCCTGATGCGTCCACCTGCTCAGCCGCCCCCGAGCGCCGCGGGAGGGCCCCCGCCCCCCGCGCCGGGCGGCACGCGAGTGGACCCCTTCGCCACGCGCCCGGGCGCCGACCCTTTCGCCCCCCGCGCCCGCGCCCCCCTGCACGCCGACCCCTTCGTCCCCACGAGGCGCGAGGAGGAGCTGAGGCGCCAGCAGACCCAAGCGCAGCAGGAGGCCGCCCGCGCCGCCGCCCACGCCGAGCGGGAGCGCGCCGCGCGCCGCGAGGTGGAGCGCCAGCGGAGCGCCTACGAGCAGCAAGAGCGCGCCCGCTCCCAGAGCGACCACGCCCGAGAGCGCGCCGCCCGCGCCGAGGCGGAGCGCCAGCGCCTCGCCCACGAGCGCGCCGCCCACGAGCGCGCCGCCCAAGAGGAAGAGCGCGCCCGCCTCGCCCAGCAGGAGGGCGACCGCCAGCAGCGCCTCCACGCCCAGCGCGCCGCCGAGCGCGCCACCCAAGAGCAGGAGCGCGCCCGCCTCGCCCAGCAGGAGGCCGACCGCCAGCAGCGCCTCCACGCCCAGCGCGCCGCCGAGCGCGCCGCCCAAGAGCAGGAGCGCGCCCGCCTCGCCCAGCAGGAGGCCGAGCGCCACCGCCGCCTCCACGAGCACGCCGAGCAGGAGCGCGCCGAGCGAGAGCACGCCGAGCGCGAGCGCGCCCTCTATGAGCGCGCCCAGCAGGAGCGAGCGTATCAGGAGCGCGCTGCGCGCGAGCGTGGAGAGCAAGAGCGCGCCCTGCAAGAGCGCGCCCTGCAAGAGCGCGCCCTGCAAGAGCGCGCCCTGCAAGAGCGCGCCCTGCAAGAGCGCGCCCTGCAAGAGCGCGCCCTGCAAGAGCGCGCCCAAGAGCGGCGGGCGGCGCTCCACGAGGAGGCGCAGCGGGCGCGCGCGGAGCGGCGCGCGGAGGAGGAGCGCGCGCCGCGGGTGACCTTTGACGCCACCCCCACGCCGCCCCCCCCGCCCGAGGCGGGCGCGGCGCTGGGGGAGGCGCTCGCGCTGCTGCGGCGCCAGGCGGAGGAGCTCAGCGCGCTCCGCGAGGAGGTGGGGCGCCTCCGGGAGAGCCACCGCGCCCTGCAGGAGGCGCAGGGGGCGCAGGGGGAGGCGCAGGGGGCGCTCGCCGCCCGCCTAGAGGCGCAGGCGCAGGGGGCGCGGGCGGAGCGGGCGGCGCGCGAGGCGCAGGAGGCGGTGGCGCGGACGGAGCGCGAGCGCCGCGCCCCAGCGCGCCCGCCGCAGGACGCGCTCGCTGCCCTCATGCGCGACGCCGCCCCCCCCGCCCCTCCCCGCGGCGGCCTCCTCGCCCGCCTCCGCGCCCTCGTCGGCGGCGCCCCCGCCGCCTGGGAGTCCGCCGCGGTGGGCGCGGTGGCGTCGCAGGGCGCGGCGGCGGAGGAGACCCCGAGCGCGACGGACGCGCGGCACGCGGAGGAGGGGGGCGCTGAGGGAGCGCGGGCGGCGGGCGCGCGGGCGAGCGCAGCGGGCGCAGC
>VGTA01000747.1 GCA_016874875.1 Deltaproteobacteria bacterium
GGGGGGGGGGGGGGGGAGGGGGGGCGGGCGGCGCGCGCCTCAATCGGGCTCGGGGGGGCGGCGGTTAGGGTCCTCCACTCGGCGCGCCACGCGAGCGCGCCCGGGAGGCGGGTGAGGAGGAGGTGCTCGGCTCTCGCCTCGGCGAGCGCCGTGAGCAGGGCCGCTAGCTCTCCGTGACGCTCTCGCCACCTCGGGCGCTCGCGCGGGGGGAGGGCGTCTAGGGGGTCGCGGAGGGCGCGGTCGAGGTGGGCGCGGGCGCTGAGCGTGAGGGCGCGCCACCGCAGGGCGCTGAGGGGGGCGCTCGTGAGGGCGTCTTCGGGGGCGCGGCAGGCGCGCTCGTTGAGGTCGAGCGCCCACTCAGGGGCGGGGGTGGCGCGCAGGAGCGCCGGGGGGAGCCCGAGGAGGCTCAGGTGGGCGCGGAGGTGCCGCAGCGCCTCCTCCGCCGCCCGCGCCCCGCCGCTCACGACTCGCCGCGGAGGGCGCGGAGCGCGCCGCGCAGCCCCGCGCCCTCTAGGGCGCTGAGCGCCACGGCGCGGTCCTCCTCGTCGGCGAGCCGCCCGAGGTAGTAGCGGTCGAGGGCGGCGGCGAGGGCGGCGGGGAGCGGCGCGCCCTCCTCGGCGGCGCGCGCGAGGGCGTCGGCCACGGCGAGCAGCCCGCGTCGCGTGAACACGGGGCGCTCCCGCCGCCCGAGGCCCGCGCCCTCGCCGCTGAGGGCGTCGCTGAGGGCGGCGTGGGCGCGCGCGAGGGCCTCGCAGAGCGCCCCCGCCCGCGGGTGGGCGGCGAGGGCGCGCAGGGGGGGGCGCGCGAGCGCGGGCGCCTGGTAGCGGACGCCGCTGAGCGTCACGGCGGGCTGCTCGCCCCAGATGAGCGCCCTCAGCAGCTGCTCGTGGTGGTGCGGCGCGGGGGGCGGGGTGAACCGGTAGGCGAGCCACCGGTCGCGGTAGGCGGGGGAGAGGGCGCTGCGCCCGGCGTACTCGGCGGGGTTCATGGTGGCGAAGACTCTGAAGTGCGGCGAGAGGGGCTCGTCGCCCCCCTCGCGCGCGAACACCCTGTGGTCCCGCTCCGTGAGCGTGAGCGTGGGCGCGCGCTCGAGCAGCGAGTTGAGCCGCTCGAGCACCTGCGGCTCGGCGAGGTTGAGCTCGTCGAGAATCAGCCACCAGCCCTGGCGCAGCGCCTCCACCACCACCCCGTCCCGCCACGCCCACCCCCCGCCCTCGGCGGGGGCGAAGCGCCCGAGCAGCTCGCCCGTCTCCGTTTGACCGTTGAGGTTGACGCGCGCCACAGGCCGCCCGAGGAGGGCGGCGAGGTAGAGCAGCGCGCTGGTCTTGGAGGCGCTCGTCTCGCCCTCCAGCAGGCAGGGCTCCGCCGCCCGCGCCGCCTCCGCCGCGTGCGCGAGCGTCTCGGCGGTGCCCTGGTCGAGGCAGTAGTGGTCGAACTCGGCGAGGCGCGGGGCGCGCGCGGCGGGGGCGTCGGCGCCGGCGAGGGGCACCCCCGCCACCGCCGTCACCCGCCCCGCCGCGTCGCGCGCCACGAGGGGGCGCGGGGGCCCCTCGCCCGCGCCCCCCGCCTCCTCCCGCAGCCACGCGTCGAGGCCGCGCGCCCGCGCCCAGCGGGGGGCCTCCTCCGCGCCCTCGCGCGCGTCCTCCTCCGGTGACTCCTCCGCGCCGAGGGGGGGGAGGCAGAGCCACAGCTCGTCGTCGTCCTCCTCCCAAATGCGCGACACCCCGCAGGGGACCCCGAGCGCCTCGCGCGCCTGCGCCGCGACGTAGCGGGCGAGGGCGGCGGCGCCGCCGCAGCGCACCTCCGCGTGGGCGTAGCTCTCGCCCTCCTGCACGGCGAGGCGCGCGAGCAGGGCGGGGACGCCCGCCGTCCGCAGGCGCGCGAGGAGCGGGGCGGCGTCGGCGCGGTCGGCCACCTTGAGGGTGAGGGCGCGCCCCGCGCAGGCGGCGCGCAGCGCCTCGGCGTGGGCGCGGGGGTCCTCGGGGGGGAGGCGGAGGAGCGCCTCGCGCGGGCGGGCGAGCGCCGCGGGCGGCGGCCCCTCCACGCACACGGGCAGCGCGCGCCAGTGCGGGGGGAGGGCGGCGCCGCCGAGGGCCCCCCGCGCGCGCGCCGCGAGCACCTCGGCGGCCCCCTCGCGGGCGCAGAGGGCGGGGGCGAGCAGCTCAAAGCAGAGCGCCGCCCCGCCCCCGCCGCCCACGCCCGCCTCGCCGCCCACGCGCGCCTCGCCGCCCAAGAGCGCCCCGCCGCCCACGCCCACCTCGCCGCTCACGCCCGCCTCGCCGCCCAAGAGCGCCTCGCCGCCTAAGAGCGCCTCGCCGCCCAAGAGCGCCTCGCCGCCCCCGACGCCCGCGGCGGCGAGGGCGGCGGCGAGGGCGCGGGCGGCGCTCCCCTCGGCGCCCACGAGCGACAGGCGCCAATGGGCGGGGTCGCGCGGGTCGGGGGAGGCGGCGGGGGCGCC
>VGTA01000748.1 GCA_016874875.1 Deltaproteobacteria bacterium
ACGCCCATCGCGCTCCTCGAGGCCCTCGTGAGCGCCTGCGAGGCGAAACCGAGCAAGAGCAAGGGCGCCAGCAAGGGCGCCAGCAAGAGCGCCAGCAAGAGCGCCAGCAAGGGCGCTCGCCCGAGCCCTCGCCCGAGCCCCAGCGCGAGCCCGCGCAAGGGCGCCCGCCGGAGCGGCGGGCCGAGGCGGGGGGCGCGGGCGGCGAAGGCGGCGCGGGGCGCGGGGCGGGCGGGGGAGGGGGTGCGGGGCACAGGCAGGACCGGCGTGAAGGCGCTCTACCGTCCGGGGCAGGCGGGCGAGAGCCGCGCGCGGCACGAGGCGGGGGCGCGGGCGCGCTGGGGGGCGACGGGGGAGGCGGCGGGGCGCGCGGCGCGGGCGCGCGGCGGCGACCGCGGCGGGGGGGGCTACCGCGTCAGGGGCGGCTACCGCGGCGCGAGCGGCTTTGGGCGCCCCCGGCGGGCGCGCGCGCGCCTCTCGTTCGCCCCCGCCGCGCCCGCCGACCCGGCGGCCCCCGCCGCGCCCGCCGACCCGGCGGCCCCCGCCGCGCCCCCCGGCGCCCCCCCGCTCCCCCCCCCACCCGCCCCCGAGGAGTCCGAGGGGGGCTGGCTCGACGGCGTGGAGCTCGAGGCGTCCATGACCGCCTGGGCGCTGAGCGTCCGGCAGCCGCGCTTCCCGAGCGACGACTGGTCGGGCGTCACCACGCGCGTCACCTACGACATCGACCCCGCCGTCTTCTACCGCGCGCGCCTCACGCTCCTCACCCCCTACGCCGACCTCGCGGCGCAGTACGAGCGCGGGGCGGGGCTGACGCTCGGCGGGGGGGCGGGGAGTCTGCTCGACCTCGCCCTCGCCGCCCCGGCCCTGCTCCCGGCCCTCGCCCCCCTCACCCTGCGCTACCAGCGCCTGCGCTTTGAGCAGGGGTGGGTGGCGCTCTCCAACAGCGGCGCGCTGCGAGAGCGGCAGGCGTTCCGGACGCAGCTCGACGAGGGCGAGGCGCGCTGGCGCACCCTCGACGCCCCGCGCGGCGCCCTCTGGGTCACCGCCCGCTACCAGTCGCGCGCGATGCCGCGCCAGATCTACCTCACCGAGGAGGTGACGACGGGCGTGGACGAGCAGGGCAACGAGACGAGCAGCGGGGTGTACTACGACGTCTCGGAGCAGCTGCTGTGGACGCCCACCGCCACCCTCGAGCTGGGGGTGCAGGCGGCGCTGCGCCCCGCGGAGTCCCTAGAGGTGACGCTCGGACTCGGCGTGGGCGGAGGCGGCTATGAGCTCCGGACGCCCCTGGGGGGCGCGCTGCTCGACGAGGGGCGCCTCGCGTCGCTGAGCTTCAACGTGGGCGCGGAGCTGTGCTTCCCGCTCAGCGAGCTGCTGGCGCTCAAGGTGGCCTACGACCTGCAGGGGCAGGCGCTGAGTCCGATGGGGCTGCCCGCCGGCCTCGAGCGCGCGCTGAGCGCGGAGGCGGGCGCCGACCTCGAGGGGCTCTCGCTGAGCTTCCACACCGTGGACCTGCTCAGCCGCCTGTGGCTGAGTCTAGCGCTCACGCTCTAGGGCCCGCCCCGCGCGCCTCGAGGGCGTGCTGCGCGAGCGTGCCCACCACCATGGCCCCCACGAACAGCAGCGCCTGCGGCGCGCCGGCGGCGGCGGCGATGAGGGCGGGGCCGGGGCAGAAGCCGGCGGCACCCCACCCGAGTCCAAAGAGGGCGGCGCCGAGGAGGAGGCGGCGGTCCACAGCGGCGGCGAAGGAGGGGAAGCCCCCGCCGAGGAGGGGGGCGGGGCGCCGGAGGATGAGGGGGCGGAGCAGCGCGTGCGTGAGGAGCGCGCCGCCCATGACCCCGGCGAGGTCCCACTGCCAACCGCCGGTCGCGAGGAGGCTGACGTCGAGGAAGCCGAGCACCTTGCCGGGCTGCGTCATGCCTGAGAGGATGAGGCCAAAGCCAAAGATGAGGCCGCTGAGGAGGGCGAGGAGGGCGTGCATGAGGTGTGTCCTAGCGCGGTGAGCTGATCAGGTCTGCTGAGGGGGCGAGGAGGCGCTGAGCGGCGTAGGCCATGAGCGCCGCCGTGGTCATAAAGGTGACGGTGGCGGCGAGCGACCGCCGTGAGCCGCGGGCGAGTCCGCACACCCCGTGCCCGCTCGTGCACCCGTTGCCCATCCTGCTCCCGGCGCCCACGAGCAGTCCCGCGACCACCGTGACCGCCGCCGAGCGCGGCGCCGTGTTGGCGAAAAGCGCGCCCCCGTCCGCGAGGGCGAGGAGGGCGAGCGGGGCGCTCAGGAGGAGTCCGGCGGTGAAGGGGGCGCGCCACGAGAGCGCCTCGCCCTTGAGGAGTCCCCCAAAGATGCCGCTGATGCCAGCCACCTTCCCGTGCGTGAGGAGGAGGAGCGAGGCGGCGAGTCCGATGAGCGCCCCGCCGAGGACGGGGGTGAGGGGTCCAAACATGATGCTCTCCGGGCGTG
>VGTA01000749.1 GCA_016874875.1 Deltaproteobacteria bacterium
GCGGGTGGGGGGGGGGGGGGGGGGGGGGGGGGGCGGGGCGGAGTGGGCCTGACTCGGCGCCCCGTGACCCGCGTGGCCCGCGTGCGGCGACGCCGGGTCCGCCTTGGCGTTGCAGGCGGCGAGGGCGAGGGCGGCGAGGGCGAGGGCGGCGGGGGCGGCGAGGGCGGCGGGGGCGGCGAGGGCGGGGGCGAGAGCGCGGCTGCTGCGCATGGGGGACTCCGGTCGAGGTGAGGGGGCGAGAGAGGCGCCCTCAGAGAGGCGCGCGCCCGCAGAGAGGCACCCCCAAGGTCTTGGGTTTCGGCACGCGCTGTCAAGCGCTTGAGCGCGCGGGTCGCTCGCGCTATCGTGCGCCGCCGCCCGCCGCCGCGTCGCCTGGACGCGGGCGGGCGCGGGGACCCTCCGCCCATGAAACTCAAAGACTATATCACCCTCGCCAACCTCCTCGCCGGCCTCGGCGCCGTGGTGGCCCTCATCGAGCGAGACTTTGACCTCGCCTGCTACCTCATCTTCCTCGCCTACGTCTTTGACCTGCTCGACGGGCCCGTGGCGCGCCTCACGGGGCAGTTTGATGACTTTGGCGCGCACCTCGACACCGTCTGCGACTTTATCAGCAACTCGATCGCGGCGCCGTTCTTGATCTACTACGCCTTCCGCGAGGACGCCGGGTACCCCCCCTTGCTCGCCGCCGCCATCGCCGCCATGCCCGCCGCCCTCGGCACGATTCGGCAGGCCAAGGGCAGCGTGGAGCATCTCTCATACCCGTGCTACTTCCTCGGCCTCCCGCGCCCGGCGTCGGCGCTCTTGTTTGTGGCGCTGGTGAACTCGAGCCTGTGGCGAGTCCCCGAGCTGCGCGCTGCGTGGGGGTGGCTGGTGCACCCCGCGTCGGCGCTGGCGGTGGTGGCGGTGAGCGCGCTGCACCTGAGCGCGTTCCCCTTCGCGAGCAACAAGCGCCGCCGGTGGCTCAAGTGGATGTGGGTGGGGCGGCACGCGTTCTTGTCGCTGTCGCCGGTGGTGGCGCTGGTGGGCTGGCTTGGGTTTGGGCGCCCGGGGGTGATCTTTGACTACATCCTCTTCTGCCTCGCGGTCTACATCTTCTTGTCGTGGACGCAGATTCCGCGCGGGGACTGGCGGCGCGTTCGCCACTACCTCAAGACGCGCGAGGTCCTGCTGCCGCTGGTGCACGAGTCGGGGGCGTGGCGCCCTCGCGGCTGGCTGCTCCCGGCGCTCGAGGACACGGCGGAGTGGGACGAGGAGGTGGCGGCGGCGGAGCGGCGGCGCTCAGCGTGAGGCGCGGAGTCGCCCCCACAGCGCGCGCGGCCCCCCGAGCCCGCCGAGGCGGTAGGCGGCGAGCGCGCCCATAGCGTAGAGCCCGCCGAGGGCGAGCAGCCGCCCGAGGGGCGCGCCGAGCCACCCGCCGAGCGCCGCGTCCGCCGCCCGCGTCAGCGTGGGCGCGAGGGGGAGCAGGGCGGCGAGCGGCAGGGCGCTGAGGGCGTAGGGGCGCAGCACGCCCCCCCAGGGAATCAGCGCCCCCGCCCCCACCCCGAGCGCGCGCGACATGGGCCACAGCGTGAGCGCCACGGAGGCGTACGTGGTGCCCACGGTGGCCCACGCGGCGCCGATGGCGCCGAGGCGCGGCACGAGCAGCGCGTTGAGGAGCGCGTTGGCGGCGAGGGCGGCGAGGGCGGTGAGCGTGACCCAGCGCGACAGCCCCGCCGCCATCAGCACGCTGCCGTAGACGGCGGCGCGCAGCGGCAGCAGGAGGGCGTAGACCCGCAGCGGCGCGGCGGCGGCGCGGTAGCTCTCGGTGAAGAGCCAGGCCATCAGCTCCTCCCCGAGCCACAGCGTCGCCCACATCGCCGGCGCGAGCGCGAGGGTGGCGGCGCGCATGGCCCCCTGCCACAGCGCCAGCACCCCCGCGCGGTCGCCGCGCTTGTAGCGCGCGGTCAGCTCGGGCAGCAGCGCGGCCGCCATGGAGCCCGTCACCACCCCCACGATGGGCAGCTCGAGGGCGCCGGTGACGTAGCGCGCGAACTCCTCGGGGGGGCACAGCGCCGACACGGTGTACTTGTCGAGCTGCTGCGAGAGCGTGCCGAGGAGGCTGGCGAGCCCGAGGGGCACCCCGGCGGCGAGCAGCCGCCGCGCCCCCTGGAGCGTGGGGCGCCGCGCCCCCGCCCCCGCCCCCGCCCCCGCCCCCGCCGCGCGCAGCGCCCCGCGCACCTGCGCCCCCCCCCACAGCAGCGCCGCCGCCGCCCAGGCGACCGACGCCCAGAGCGCCCCCGCCGCCCCCCCCCACGCCCAGGCGGCGGCGACGACGGCGACCACCCACGCCGCCTGCGCCCACACCTGCGCCCACACGAGCGCCCGCGTGGCGCCGAGGCACAAGAGGGCGGGCTCGAGCGCGAGGCGGGGCGCCGAGAGGAGCGCCAAGAGCGCCACGGGGAGCGCGAGGGCG
>VGTA01000750.1 GCA_016874875.1 Deltaproteobacteria bacterium
GAGCGATGAGAGCACTTTCTCCATGTCGAGGGGGAGAGCGGGGTCTTGGCGGTCCCTCTGCGCCTCTAGAGAGTCGGCTAGAGAGTCGGCTAGAGAGTCGGCTAGAGAGTCGGCTAGAGAGTCGGCTAGAGAGTCGGCTAGAGAGTCGGCTAGAGAGTCGGCTAGAGCGTCCGCCCGCGCCCCCCCCTGAGCCCCCGCCGCGGGCGGCGCTGAGAGGCGGGGCAGGCTGCCCTTGAACGAGAGCTCCACGGTCACCCCCGCCCCTGGCGCAACGGATGGGGGGAGCGCGAGCGCGAGCGCCTCACGCGCCAAGCGGTCAAAGGGCACCGCCGCCCCATTCACCCGCGCGCTCGTCACGATCAGCCGCCGCTCGCTCGGGGCGGAGAGGGGAGGGGCGTTGGGGGCGAGCAGAAAGCGGAGCGCCGCGCCTTGAGCGGCGCCCGCCTGAGCGCTCGCCTGAGCGCCCGCCTGTGGCGCTAGCAGCTCGAGGCTCGGCAGCTCGAGGCGCAGGTCGCCCTCATAGGTGAGCAGATCGAGGTCGAGAGTCGCCTCCACGGTGTAGCGCGGGGCGGCGCTGACCGACGGGTGGGCGTGGAGCTCGGGGCGCAGGGTGCGCGGAAGGGCGTCGCGGAGCGGCGCGCTCAAGGGGCTGGGCTCGCGCAGAGGCTCCCCCAGAGGCTCGCTCCGCGAGGGGCGCAGCGCGCCAAACGAGAGCGCGCCCGTCAGCAGGGCGCCGGTGACCAGGGCGCGCCGGGCAGAGCGGGGCGTGAGCGGGGGCGTGAGCGGGGGCGTGAGCGGGGGCGTGGGCGTGAGCTGTCGCGGGTGTGTGGGCATGCGGTGAGTCCTCGGGGAGGGGGGCGAGAGGGGCGCGGGGCGCGCAGACCTGCGCGCGCGGACTCTTTATTCCATTCCGGCCGCCCCCGCATCACGCGCCGCCGCGCCGCTCAGGGGGCGGGCAGGCGCTCGGGGGGCGGGGCGCCGGGGTCGCCGAGCACCTCAAAGAGCTCCGCTCGACTCATGTTGGCCCCGAGCGCCACGAGGCGCGCCCACACGATGTCGAGGGTGCTCGGCGGCGGGCGGTAGTGGCCGCTGGCGTTCGAGATCGACACCAGCTCCCCCTTGAGCACCACCAGCTCCCCCGCCGCCGCCACGGGGCCGCCGCCCGAGAGCGACGAGTGGTGCAGAACCCCAAAGCGCTGATCAAAAGTGTAGTAAATCTCACCGCTCACGTCCATCACAAACAGCGCCGCCCCCGTCCTGTGCCCGTGCTGAGGGTTGTCGAGGTCGGGGTCGAGCGGCGCGCCCTGCGGGTCCACGAGCAGCCCCCCCCGCACCCGGAGCGTGTGCGCCGCGCGCTCCTCGTCGCCCCAGTACAGCACGCGCAGGTCCTCTTCACCGCCCTGCTCGCCGCCCTGCTCGCCGCCCTGCTCGCCGCCCTGCTCGCCGCCCTGCTCGCCGCCCTCTCGCGCGTACTTCGCCAACATCATCAAGGGCGGGTACTTGCCACGCAGCGGGTAGCGCGAGGCGCTGAGGCGCGGCGCGCGCGGCGCCTCCCCCCGCCTCTCCTCGGGCCCACCTCCGCAGCCGAGCGCCGCCGTGCAGGCGATGGCGAGCAGGAGGGCGCGCCTCGAAGCGATTCGTTGAAACAAGAGATTTAAGCGCATGATTTCTACACAACCAAACCAAAAGCGGGACCGCACACAGGACCGCACACAGGACCACACAACAGGGCGAGTGAAGTTGATTGCCCTCGACAATACACGCTTCCACGCCTAGCCTCCACCGCCTTAGTGAAGTGGAGGTCTCCTCGATGTGTCTCACCCCTCGACGGGAGAGGGGCCCGTGTGCGTTTTTCGCGATCGCGATTTCGTGCCTGCTCACGCTCCCCCCTGCCGCGCGCGCTGAGCTCACCGCGCAGGATTTTAGAGGTTCTAGCCTCAGCTACAGCAACACAGTGAGCCTCCTCTCGCTCGACCAGAGCGCCGAGCCCACCTACAACCCCTACTACGGGATGCTCCTCACGCTCGCGCCGCGCTACTGGTTCGCGCCGCGCGCGTTCGTGAGCGCGCGCGTCTCCCTCGACCGCGAGCTCACGCAGGCGGACGACACCACCGAGAAGGGCCAGACGCTCCTCTCCGACTCCAACCTCGGCGTCGGCGCGATCCTGCACTCGTGGGACTTTGGGCTCACCACCTTCGGCTCCGTCGGCCTGCGCCTCCCCACCTCCCTCGCCTCACAAGCGCGCACCATGCAGGCGGGCGCGTCGAGCACCCTGGCGCTCACGCAGGCGCTCGGGCAGATCGGCAGCCTCCTCAGCCCAAGGGCGAGCGCGCGGAGTGCCTTGAGGGGCGCCAGCGCGGCTGCGTGGAGCAGTTCCCGGTGCACTTTGGCCAGCAGGACCGCAACGAGGACCTGATCGCCGTGTCGTGGGAGGTGAAGCGGTGCAT
>VGTA01000751.1 GCA_016874875.1 Deltaproteobacteria bacterium
GGGCGCTCAGGCGGGCGCTCAGGCGGGCTCCGGCGCGGGCGCTCAGGCGGGCGCTCGGGCTGGTTTTGGCGCGGGCGCTCAGGCGGGCTCCGGCGCGGGCGTCGAGAGCTCGGCACCCCGCGCGTCCTCTCAGGGCGGGTGCGCGCAGAGCGCCCGCCCGCGCGCAGAGCCGCCCGCCCTCCTCGCCCTCCTCGCCCTCCTCGCCCCGCGCGCCCCGCTACACACTCGCTACAGCCACCGCAAGAGCTCCAAATAAACTAGCGCGCCCTGAGACCAACGCCGCCCCCCTCGACTCTTTCCCGAATCGAGGTCGGCGGTCGATCCTGAGACGGCGTAGAAAGAAGATGCTGATGGGACAGTTCTCGATTATCAAATCCTTCGAAAACTTCGCGGGTCTAGGCGCGGAGTGGGTGATGTGGCTCATGCTCGGGCTCGGGTTCGTCATGATCATCCTCGCCATCGAGCGCGCGGTGCTCTTCGGCAAGACCCGCGCCGACGCCGCCGCCCTCGGGCGTGAGCTCGCGGAGCTGCTCGCGGCAGGCAAGGTGGAGGAGGCGCGCGCGCGTTTCGCGCAGGGCGCCTCCATGGAGCAGCGCGTGGTCGCTGACGGCCTCGCCAAGTTCCACAGCGGCCCCGTGTTCGCCGAGCAGATCATGATGAGCACCCTCTCGCGCGAAAAGCAGCGCTTTAACCGCTACCTCAGCTACTTTGGCACCATCGGCAACAACACGCCCTTCATCGGCCTCTTCGGCACCGTCATCGGCATCATCCTCGCCTTTAAGGAGCTCGGGCTCAACCCCAAGGGCGGCCTCGAGGTCATCGGCCCCCTCATCGCCGAGGCGCTCGTCGCCACCGCCGTGGGCCTCTTTGTGGCGATCCCCGCCGTGGTGCTCTTTAACTGGTTTAAGTCGTCGGTGAAGGAGCGCGTTGGCAACACGGAGTTCCTGATGCGCATCGTCCTCGCCTACCTCAACGAGTCGCCGCGCCCCACGCGCGGCGCGCAGGAGGGCTGACCGATGGCCGGCGGCGCCCAAATGGACGACGACGATGACGAGATCACGGGCATCAACGTCACCCCCCTCGTCGACATCATGCTCGTCCTCCTCATCATCTTTATGGTCGCCTCCAACTACATCGTGCAGGAGGCCATCGAGGTCAACCTCCCCAAGGCCGCCACGGGCGAGGAGGTCAACCGCGAGAACAAGATGATCGCCGTCATCCTCAAGCAGGACGGGCGCCTCTTCCTCGACGGCGCCCTCACCACGCGCGAGGCGCTCGGCGCGCGCGCCGCCGCGCTCTCCAAGGAGCCCAACGCCAGCGCCATGATCGCCGCCGACCGCGCCGTCTCTCACGGGGACGTGGTGGGCCTGATCGACCTTATCCGCGCGAGCGGCCTTGAGCAGTTCGCCATCAACATCGACCCAGAGCGCGACCCCGAGGTGGGCGACGGGCAGGGCGGCGGGCAGGGCGCTGAGGGCGCCGCGCAGGAGACTCCTTGATGCTCAACGCGCTCCAAGACGAGCCCGAGCGCGCGGGGCGCTGGCGGCGAGTCCTGCTCGGAGCCTTGGTGGCGTCCGTCTTGCAGGGGGGCGGGCTGTGGAGCGCGAGCTCCATGGAGGCGCCTCAGCGCGCGCGCCGCAAGCCCATGATGGCGCAGGTGGTGAAGCTCAAGCCCAAGCCCAAGCCTGAGCCCAAGGTGGAGCCGCCCCCCCCGCCGGAGCCGCCCAAGCCCGAGCCGCCCAAGCCCAAGCCCAAGCCTAAGCCCAAGCCCAAGCCCAAGCCCGAGCCGCAGGCGCCGGTCCCCCCGCAGGCGCCCCCGCCCCCCGAGCCGCCCAAGGCGCCCCCGCCCCCCGTCACCGGCCTCACCGCCAAGAGCTTTGGCGTGGGGGGCAAGGGCCCCGTCCTGCAGCTCGGCAACACCACCTTCGGGCGCCCCAAGGCGCAGCTCACCGCCCCCGTCACCGACGCCCCCCCCGCCGGCCCCGTGGCGCGCGAGGGCGACGCGGAGCCGAGCGTGGTGGTGGCCACCCTCAAGACGCAGGTGCAGCCCCGCTACACCCCCGAGGCGATCGCGGAGGGCGTGGAGGGCGTGATGCCTGTGCTGATCACGATCGACGAGCGCGGCGAGGTGGTGAGCGTCAAGGTGCTCAAGAGCTTTGGCTTTGGCCTCGACGAGGAGGCGATCAAGGCCGTGCGCCAGTGGCGCTACTCCCCGCAGCTGCTCAACGGCGCCCCCACGCGCGTCACTAAGCGCGTCACGATCAAGTTCCAGCTCGAGGACTAAGGGATTGAGATGATGAGAGGCTCCCCCTCGCGCCCCGCGCGCGCCCCCCGCCCCCCCCGCGCCGCGCTCCTGCTGGCCGCCGCCTGCGCCCTCGCGGCCCCCGCGGCGCCCGCGCGCGCTCAAGCGCCCGCCCCCGCCGCCGCCCCCGCCGCCGAC
>VGTA01000752.1 GCA_016874875.1 Deltaproteobacteria bacterium
AGTAGTATATATATGTGCACAGTCGCTCGCGTCGCCCATTCGCGTCGCCCCCTTACGCCTCAGAGTCTCCCCCACCCCACCGCGCGAGGTCTCCCGTTGATGTCTCCGAATCTCTGTCCTCCCAAGGCGCCCCTCGCGAGCGCTCAACGAGTCTTGTCTCGCTCACGCTCGCGCTCGCGGGCGACCTCGCTCTCGCTCTCGCTCGCGGTGGCGCTCTTGAGCGCGCCCGCGCTCCTCACCCCTCCGGCCTCGCCCGCCGCCGCGCAGCCGGCGCCGCAGGTGAGCATGGAGAGTCTCCGGGACCAGGGGCTCCTCTACTACTCCAAGAAGATGGTCCCTCTGGCCCGCGAGCAGTTCGACCTCGCCTACGCCACCCCCACGGGCCCCAAGGACTTCCGCGTGGTGTACTACCGCGCCAAGACGGCGTACCTGCAGCTCAACCTCGAGGTGGCGTTTGAGATGGCGGAGCTGGCCACGCAGGTGGCGGGGGACGAGCGCGACAAGACGGAGTCGCAGAAGCTCCTCGATGAGCTCAAGGGGCAGTTCAGCTATGTGCAGATCAACGCCGCCAAAGAGGAGACCAACAAGCGCGGCCGCATCTTCCTAGAGACCAAGCGCCGCATCCTCAACCAGACCAAGCGCGAGCAGTTTGAGTCGATCCGCACCCGCTTCCGCTCCACCGAGGTGGACCTGCCCACCAAGATCTATCTCCCGCACGGCAACTACACCGCCAACAACGTCCCCTTCAACATCGAGCAGGGCGCCGCGCAGGTGCCCTCAGTGGACATCTTCCTCCAGATCGTGCAGAGCGAGGGCCCGCGGCAGAGCAACGCCGTCCTCTACACCGTCCTCGGCGTGGGCGGCGTGGCGCTGCTCACCACAGGCGCGCTCTTGTTCTTGAGCAGTGACCCTGAGGTGCGGGAGCGCATGAGTCTGAGTCTCACGAACGACGCCGCAGGAGTTACCCCATGAGTTACCCCCTGAGTTACCCTCGCCCTGCCCCCAACGCCGCGCGCACGCTCCCGCTGCTCACGCTCACGCTCACGCTCGCGCTCCCCCTCACGCTCGCGGGCTGCCCTGAGCCCATCAACGTCACGCGCTCCACCACCTTTGACGTCGCGCCCTGCTTCCAAGAGGCGGAGAGCGCCATGGCGGAGTCCTGCGACGTCTCCCTCAACAGCGAGCTCTCGAGCGCCGAGGCCAACGTCTGCCTCGTGCTCCGCCTGAGCGGCGAGGGGGCGGAGGGGGCGGCGCCCATCGCGCTGCCGGGGCAGTGGCGCGACAGCGCGCTCAAGCTCCTCAGCGATGACCCCGTAGACCTCCAGACGGGCGACCAGCTCGACGCGGAGCTCTACTTCTTCCGCGACGGCGTCGAGTCCCCCGCCTGCGACGGCGCGGGGCTGTTCGCCTCCAAGCAGGAGTGCGTGGACGCCCCGTGGTGCGCCCTCCGCCTCGACGAGCGCGAGATCGTGCTCTTGGACGAGCTGGTGGTGGATTTTCGCGATTCGCGCCAAGACACCTGCAACTCGCAGGGCCCCGTCTGCGCCGCCCTCTGGTGCGGCGACGGGGTGCAGAACGGCGACGAGACGGGCGTGGACTGCGGCGGCGCCTGCGGGCGCCCCTGCGCCGACGGCGGCCTGTGCCGCCAGGACGCCGACTGCGAGAGCGGCGTGTGCGCCGACGGCGCCTGCGCGGCGCCCTCGTGCGCCGACGGCGTGCAGAACGGCGACGAGCTCGGCGTGGACTGCGGCGGCCGCCACGGCGATGACCCCGCGCAGCAGTGCGACCCCTGCGCCGCCACCCCCGAGCAGCGCTGCCGCGTGGGCGCCGACTGCTCCACGAGCTACTGCTACTCCGAGGAGGACGTCCTGCAGCACGACGGCTCCTCGCTGCTGTCCGTGCGCGCCGGCTACTGCGCCCCCGACGACGACACCGACGGCATCATCGACATCAACGACAACTGCCCGAGCAACGCCAACCCAGGGCAAGAGAATCGCGACATCGACGCCCAGGGCGACCTCTGCGATGAGGACCGCGACGGCGACGGCGTGCTCAACGACGCCGACAGCTGCCCCGACCTCGCCAACCCCGCGCAGACCGACACCGACGGCGACGCCCTCGGCGATGACTGTGATGAAGACCTCGACAACGACGGCGTCCTCAACGGCGCAGACAACTGCATCTCGGTGTCGAACCCGCCCGTGAGCGACGCGCAGCTCGACACCGACCTCGACGGCCGCGGCGACGCCTGCGATGATGACCTAGACGGCGACGGCGTGCTCAACGACGTCGACAACTGCCCCGCCGCGCCCAACGCCGATCAGCTCAACACCGATGAGCGCCTCTCGGGCGGCGACGCCCTCGGCGACGCCTGTGATGAGGATGATGACGCCGACGCCGTCCCCGACGCGCGCGACAACTGCCGCGTGGTGCCCAACCC
>VGTA01000753.1 GCA_016874875.1 Deltaproteobacteria bacterium
CCCCCGCCCAAGGAGCGCGCCCCCGTGAGCCCCGCCTTAAGCCCGCGCCCGCTGAGCGGCGCCGACGCGCCCCGCGAGGCCTACATCGCCCCGCGCCACGCCGCCTGGGGCCTCGCGCTCCTCGCCTACGCCGTCGCCCTCTGCGGCGTGCGCCTCTTTGACCTCCTCGCCTATGAGTTCGCTTTCGCCTGCTGCCTGCCCGTGAGCCTCTGCGCCGCCCACGAGGGCGTCGCGGCGTGGCGGGAGGGGCGCGCGCTGCTCTTTAGCGAGCGGGGCGTGTGGGGGGCGTGGGCGCGCGCCTGCCGCCCCGCCCTCGCGCTGGCGCTCTTGCCGCTGCTCCCCATCACGCTCAACGCCCTGCGCGTGCGCAACTGCGACTGGCTCGAGGGGCTCGCCTGCTACGCCGCGCTGCCGCTCACCACCGCCGTGATCGCCGCGGGCTGGGGCGTGGCGTGCGGGGCGGCGGGGCGGGGGCTCGGCGCG
Source organism: Deltaproteobacteria bacterium (assembly GCA_016874875.1). Classification (GTDB taxonomy): domain Bacteria; phylum Myxococcota_A; class Bradymonadia; order UBA7976; family VGTA01; genus VGTA01. The sequence goes on from VGTA01000753.1 coordinate 484, forward strand.
TTCGGGGGGCTGTTCGCGCTCACGGCGCTCTACGCGCTCGGGCAGGTGTGGCTCACGCCCATCATCGACCCCTTCCACCCCTTTATGGGCTACTACCCCGGCGCCCTCTACGACGAGGAGCTCGCCGTGGGCGCGCGGCTGCTCTGGTCGCGCGTGGAGGACGCGGCTTGGGTGTCGCTCGCCCTCAGCCTCCTCAGCCTCCTCGCCCACCCCGACCCCCTCGGGCGCCGCCTCGCGGCGCTCGCCTGCGCCGCCGGGCTGCTCAGCGCGCGCGCCGTGGGCGCCGACCTCGACCTCCACCGCGACGACGCGCACGTGGCGCGCGCCCTCGGGGGGCGCGCCCAGAGCGCCCACTTTGAGGTCTTTTACCCGCGCGGGTGGAGCGAGGCGCGCGCGTGGGCGCTCACGCAGGAGCTCGAGTTCAGCTACCAGGAGCTCGAGGCCTTCTTTGGGCGCCCCCTCTCGCGAATCGCGCGCGCCTACCTCTACGACAGCGCCGCACAGAAGAAGCGCCTCATGGGCGCCTCCTACACGCGCGTGGCCAAGCCCTGGCAGTACGCGCTGCACGTGCAGGGCGCCGACGTGGGCGACGACGTCATCGCCCACGAGCTCACCCACGTCTTCTCCGCCGACCTCGCCCCCGCCCCCCACCACCTGAGCCTCTACCGCGGGCTGATTCCCCACATGCCGCTCATCGAGGGGCTCGCCGTGGCCGCCACCTGGTCGCGCGGCCCCCTCACGCCCCACCAGTGGAGCGCCGCGCTCACGCAGGAGGGCGCGGCGCCCCCCCTCGGCGAGGTGCTCAACCCGGGGGGCTTTTACCTGCGCGGCTCGAGCGTCTCCTACACGCTCTGCGGCTCCTTTGTGCGCTTCTTTCGAGAGCGCGAGGGGCGCGAGGCGCTCGCCGCCCTCTACGCCTCCGGCGGCGAGGTGCCCGGGGGCCCTGAGCGCCTCGGGGCGCTCGTGCGCGACTGGGAGGAGCACCTCAAGGCCACGCCCCTCTCCCCCAAGGAGCGCGCCTACGCCGCCGGGGCGCTCAGCGCCCCCTCGATCTTCCACAAGGTGTGCGCCCACGAGGTGGCGGAGGCGCGCGGCGACGCGCGCGACGCGGAGGCGCGCGGCGACTGGGAGGCGGCGCGTGCGGCGTGGGCGCGGGTCGAGGGCTTCACGGCGCCCCCCCCGGGCGCCCTCGGCGGCGACCCCGAGGCCGCCTTTGGGCAGACGCAGGCGCTCTACGCGCTCGGGCGCCTCGACGCGGCGCGCGCGCTGCTCGGCGAGAGTCCGGCGCTGAAGGCGGCGGGCCTGCCGCCGCACGTGACGCTGCGGGCGCGCGAGTGGGCGCTCGACGTGGAGGCGCGCGCGCTCCTGGCCCGCGACGCGTGGGGCGAGGACGCCGCCCGCCTCGCGCGCGAGTACGCGACGCTCCTCGACGAGCACCCCGCGCGGAGTCGCCAGCGCCCCCTGGCCGTCAAGCACAGCGCCCTCGCCCTCACCCCCCCGGGCGCCCCGGCCGCCCGCCTCACCCTCAGCGTCCTGCTCGGCGCCGCCCAGGCCGCGGGCGGGGAGGCGGGGGAGGCGGGGGAGGCGGCGCGGCGGCTCGAGGAGGCGAGCGCGGCGCAGCCCGCCTGGTGGGCGCCGCTCTACCTCCGCGGCCGCCTCGCCCTCGCCGCCGACCCGGCGCAGGGCCGGGCGCTGCTCGGCGAGGCGCTCAAGCGGGACCTGCCCCACCCCTCGCTCACGCTCGAGGCGCGCCGCGCGGTGGCGATGTCGGTGTTTGAGGGCGCGCGTGACCGCGCCGGCTACGAGGAGGCCAGCGCGCTCTTTGACGCCCTCGCCGCGCAGGGGGGACTCGGCCTGAGCGAGGCGGAGGGCGACGACCTGCGCCGCTGGGCGCGCCGCGCCCGCTTTTTCGCCAGCGCCCCCCCGCCGCCCCCCCCCGCCGCCCCCGCCCCCGCC
>VGTA01000754.1 GCA_016874875.1 Deltaproteobacteria bacterium
ATCTCGCCGGCGATGTCTTCCCCGAGAGGCGCGCACAGGTCGTCTGCGCTCGCTGGCCAGCGCGCGAGGAGGTCGTCGATTCGCACAAAGTACCTGTCCTCGTCGCGCTTGGGGACCTCAAAGACCACGCAGCCCTCATCAATATAGTGACGCGGCTCTTGGTCGTGCCCGAGCCCGAGCTTCAGCTTGAGCTCAGGTGTGTAGTTGGTGAGCGCTTGAGCGCGATGACCGGTGCCGGGCTTGAAGCGCAGCACATAGAAGCCAGGCCCCTCTTGATATGGGCGCTGGGTGGGTAAGTGCGCGAGGACCCTAAACTCTCTGAAGGTCGACATCGCCCTGAGAGAGAGCTCCTCGAGGTCGAGGGTCCCCCTTCGAGAGGGGAGCGCAGGAGGGCGCGGCCCCGAGGGCAGATCAGAGGGGTGAGCGTTGGGGAGCGCTGGCTGCGTTGTGCTTAGCGGTCTGGTCTTGACGTCTAGGCTCACTGTTGAGATCGGCGCGGTGTAGTCGAACTCAGGTCTGCGATTCACCTCAGAGGCTCCTGTGATGTGTGGACGCTCAGCGCTCACCTCAGGGGCGCTCACCTCAGGCGCGCTCACCGCAAGCGGGCTCACCGCAAGCGGGCTCACCTCAGGCATCTCCTCCTCACCTACCTTAACGCAGCGCAGCGCGACGCCCTCCCCCTCATCTGTGATCTCGATCACATGCTCCTGCGCCGCTCCCTCACCGCGCCCTAGCGTGATCCACAGCTCCGCCGAGAGCTCCGCGAGCCTGTGTTCGCTGAGCCGATCGTCTAGGTCGCGCAGCGCCTTCTGCCACGCGTGCGCGCGGCGTGCGTAGCCCGCGCCGTGCCACCAAAAGGCGCGCAGCGCCTCTCGCGGGCCATCTGCGCTCAGCGCGCTGAAGGTGTAGGCGATCTGCTCCGCGCTCAGGCGCGCCTGCTTGATGAGCGGCTCAGGCGTCTGCGTGAGCCGCTCAAACGCCTTCAGCTCGATCACCCTGACCTGCGTCACCGCCGCGATCCCCTCGTTCGCCTCAAGCACCACGAGGTCCGCGCGGCGCGCTGACGCGCCCCTGGCGCGCGCGACCGCGGCGCTCCACGCGCGCCCCTCAGGGCTGTCGAGATTCAAGATGAGGCGCTCGCCAGGCTCTCGCGAGAGCGCCTCGAGCGCGCGCAGCTTACCAAGGTCGCCGCGCAGCTTGCGCTGGTCCGCGCTCGGGTCTAGCAGGCTCAAGGAGAACTCACGCGCGTCATGCAGCCCGAGGGTCAGCGAGGTCAGGCGCGACAGGTCGAGCGTCGGCATGTTGAGCGAGGCGAGGCGCGCCTCGATGAGGCGCGTGGACAGCTCAGGCCTGACGCAGGTCATGATGACGTGCTGGTCGCCGAGGTCATAGGCGAGGAGCCCTCTAGCCTCCTCTGGGCTCCGAGGCCACCCGCCGCGCGCAACGAGCGTCTCGACGAGCGCGCCGAGAGGCTTCTCGGCGCTTTTCGGGGCCCCTAGGCGCAGCGTCCGCCGCGCCCCGAGCTGCGTCTGAAGCTCCACCACCGCATCCCAGGCGGGGATTCCCGATGCCCTCACGTGACCGATCGTGCCGCTCGGGGTGACGTCATACGTCACCTTTAAGCTCCCCGCGCGGCTCGCGGCGGGCGGCGTCGTCGATTGATATTTCGCCTCGACCGCGGCGACCTTAACGGTGCGGGCGCGGGCGTGATCAGGCGTCAGGGGCGCCCTGTGAACACAGAGGCTCAGCCCCTCGCCCTTGGCGGTGCTGAGGCTCATGAGCGCCTCTATGCTCAGCGAGTCTCGATCGAGCGTTAGCGCGTCGCGCTGGTCTTTGCTCGCGAGGTAGACCTCAAGGTGCACCGAGGAGGCGCGGTCGCGCCTCGCCACGCACTCGCTGAGCTCATCGGTGAGTGCGTTGAGCGCCGCTGTGGCGTCTGGGCAGTCGATGAGCTCAACGTCGATGACGCTCGTGAGCTCTAGAGTCGACAGCGCCTGCCACGCCGCCCGGAGCCCCTGGCGCGCGGCGAGGGCGAAGCGCTTGGGACTCGGGGTGGAGGTGGCCTCTGGGATGCTGATGTATGTGTCGCTCTCATAGTGGGCGAGGTAGTCTCTCTCAATCAAGCGCTGAGAGCCATTGAAGATGAGCGCGTCAGGCAGCGGTGGAGGCTCGAACCCATCTTGCGCCCACACAAGATGACGCGCGACTCGCAGGGGGTGGAGCGTCCCGAGGCGGGCGAGCTCGGCGGTCTGTGTACCTTTCTTGTAAGCATAGATAATGTCTGCGTTGTAGAGCCATGTGATGAGCTCTTCGTTCAGCTCACTCTGAGACGCGCTCGCCGCCCTCATCAGCTCTTCGTATCGATGACAGTAGACCTCGCAGGGTTCCTTGAAGCGAGTCACCGCGGTGAGCGGGAAGCGCGCGATGAAGAGGGCGACG
>VGTA01000755.1 GCA_016874875.1 Deltaproteobacteria bacterium
CCCTGTCGCGCCCTGAGGTCCGCGCCCTGAGGTCCGCGCCCTGAGGCGCCCTGAGGCGCCCTGAGGCGCCCGGAGGCCCGCGCGCTCCTCAGCTCAGCCGCGCGCCGCGCGGGGCGCGCCTCAGTCCTCCCAGAACTCCTCCTCCTCCGTCTCACGGCGGCGGCGGGCGCGGCGCTCCTCGGCGCTCTCGGCGGGGCGCTGCCGAGCGCGCCACGCCTCCTCGTACTGCTGCGCGATCATCTGGTCGAGCGCGGCGTCGCTGAGCTGCTCGTCCTCGGGGTCGCCCTCCGCCTCGGGGTCGCCCTCCGCGTCGGGGTCGCCCTCCGCGTCGGGGTCGCCCTCCGCGTCGGGGTCGCCCTCCGCCTCGGGGTCGCCCTCCGCCTCGGGGTCGCCCTCCGCCTCGGGGTCGGCGCTCGCGCCCTCGGCGAGGGCGAGCAGGGCGAGCTCGTCGTCGAGCGCCAGGGCGGAGGCGTCGGGGGCGGGCTCCTCGTCGAGGGCGCTCGCGGCGCTCCAGTCGAGCAGGGGCAGGTCGAGGCGCTCCTGAATCAGCGCCATCAGCGGGCGCAGGGAGGCGCGGTTGAGCGCCGACACGCCGTGCGCTGTGTGCAGCGCGCACAGATTCTCGGCGGCGGTGGGGTTGAGCAGGTCGATCTTGTTGAAGATCAGCGCCCGCGGCTTGGCGAGCAGGTCCATCTCGCCCAAGATGGACAGCACGGAGGTGATGTGCGCCTCGCGCTGCGGGTCGGAGGCGTCCACCACGTGCAGCAGCAGGTCGGCCTCGTAGAGCTCCTCGAGGGTGGCCTTGAAGGCGACCTCGAGGTCCTTGGGGAGGTCGCGGATGAACCCCACCGTGTCACTAAAGACCACCTCCTGCTGCCGCGGGAAGCGCAGGCGGCGGGTGGTGACGTGCAGGGTGGCGAACAGCTTGTCCTCAGCGAGCACGTCGCTCTGCGTGATCAGGTTAAAGAGGGTGCTCTTGCCGGCGTTGGTGTAGCCCACGATCGCCACCTGCGGCACGTCGCGCCCCTGGCGGCGGGCGCGCTGACTCCCGCGGTGCACCTCGGTCTTTTCGAGCAGCTTCTCGAGCAGGTGGATGCGGTCGCGGGCGCGGCGGCGGTCGATCTCGAGCTTGGTCTCGCCGGGCCCGCGCCCGCCCACGCCGCCCATGAGGCGCGAGAAGGCGGTGTTCTTGTGCGAGAGGCGCGGCAGCAGGTACTTGTGCTGCGCGAGCTCCACGGCGAGCTTGCCCTCGCGGGTGTGGGCGCGGCGGGCGAAAATGTCGAGAATCAGCAGGCTCCGGTCGATCACCTTCACCTCCGTCACCTGCGAGATGGCGCGCACCTGCGTGGGGCTGAGGTCTTGGTCAAAGATCACCAGCTCGCAGCTGAGCTGCATGGTCAGCAAGAGCAGCTCGTCGAGCTTGCCCTTGCCGAGCACGAACTTGGGGTCGTAGCTCTGGCGGCGCTGCAGGAGCGCGTCCACGATCACCACCCCCGCCGTGCGCGCCAGCTCCGACAACTCCATGAGGCTCGTCTGCGGGTTGAGGCGCGGATTCACGCTCACGTGCACCGCGATGGCGCGCACCTGCCCCTCCGTCTCCACCGCCCCCGCCGTGGTGCGCCCGAACTGCTCCTCTAGGTCGTTGATGAAGGACTCAAAATCGAGCGTGAGCGCGTGCAGGGGGGTGACGGTGATCGGGGCGTGGGGCGTGGGGCTGCCCGCGGGCATCAGGTGCGTGTAGTGGAGCGCCTCGGGGCGCCCCTCGGGGGTGAGGGTGAGGGCGCCGATGAGGTCGAGCTGGAGGCGCACGAGGTCGGTGGTGTCGTCGTTGCTCACCGTCTCGCCGCGCAGGTGCGTGTGAATCAGCCGCACGCCGCGGAAGCGCTCCTTGCCGCCGCGGGCGCGCCCGAGGTCGGGGATAAAGAGCTGCTCGGTGTCGCCCACGATCACGTGCTTCACCGCCCCGCGCCGGTCGATGGTGACGCCCACCTGGCGGTTGAGCTCGCGCGAGAGCTCGCCGAGACTCAGGGCTAAGGAGGGCGAGACGACCTCATGGGGGCTCACTTGGCGCTCGTAGAGGCGGCTCAGGCGCTGCAGCTGGCTGGGCTTGAGGCCTGTGAGGTTGCCGTGCGGTTTCAAGGGGATTTCCTTTCAGCGGGAGGGGCACGCGGCGCCGCGCGCCGGCGCCCTGCGTGTGCGCTTTATTTTACCCGCTCGCTGCCGCTATGGTGTAGCGATTCACATCTAGTCACGCGAGGTCCGAATGCGAACCCCCGCCCGCGCGCTTGCGCAGACACGCCCCACGCGCCTCTCCTGGGCGCTCGCCCTCGGCGCCGCGCTGCTCCCCTTTGGCCTCGGCTGCGAAGAGGACAGGGTGCTGCGCGCCGACCGCCAGCCCGACGCGGCGCCCCTCGACCCCCCCCTCGCCCCCACCCCC
>VGTA01000756.1 GCA_016874875.1 Deltaproteobacteria bacterium
GGGCGCAGAGCTCCTCGATGAGCGAGAAGGCGGCGTTGATCTCCTTAAAGCGCTCCTCGTCGCCGCCCATGTCGGGGTGGTGCTGTCGGGCGAGGGCGCGGTAGGCCTTGCGCGCCTCCTCGAGGGAGCAGGGGGGGCGCAGGCCGAGGGCGGCGCAGGCGGCGCGCTCGGTGAGGGGGGCGGTGGGTCTCAAGGGGATCTCATAGCGGCGTCTTTGATCGGGGCGTCTCAGCGCCCGAGCTCATAGGCCATGAGGGCGCGCAGCAGCGTCCTGAGGGGCGCGCCGGTGGCGCCGTGGCGCGTGCCGGCGGGGGCCTGGCCCGACCAGTCCCAGGTGGAGGCGAAAATGTCGAGGTGGGTGAGGGGAGAGTCCGTAAAGAAGCGCAAGAAGTGCGCCGCGTTGCGCGATCCGGCGCCGGCGCTGGCGTTGCCGTTGAGGCGGGCGGTGTTCTTGAGCTGCGCGGTGTGGTCGCGGTTGGCCTCGTGGTGCCAGGCGCGGTACGGGAAGAAGTGGAGGTCCTCGCCCTCCTCCTCGGCGGCGCGGGCGAGGGCGCGCTCGAGCGCCGGGGGGGCGAAGTGGACGGGGGTGGCGAAGGGGCCGTAGGCGTTGAGGGCGGCGGTGGTGAGGGTGGCGAAGGTGACGACCTCGGAGGGGCCGTACTTGGCGGAGGCCCACGACAGCGCGTCGGCGAGGATGAGGCGCCCCTCCGCGTCGGTGTGGTCCACGCGGACGGTGAGCCCGCGGTGGCTCTTGATGACGCTGCCGGGGCGCACGGCGCGCGCGTCGATGAGATTCTCGCACGCGGGGAGCACGACCACGAGCGGGGCGGGGAAGTCAGCCGCCACCAGCCCCCGGAACAGGTGCCAGGCGAGGGCGGCGCCGCCCATGTCGTTGCGCATCATGCTCACGAAACCCTCATAGGGCTTCACGTTGACGCCGCCGCTGTCAAAGGTGATGCCCTTGCCCACGAGCATAAGCGGGGGCGCGTCGGGGGAGGGGTCGCCGTAGGTGGCGACGATGAGGCGCGGCGGCGAGGCCTCGGAGGCGCCCCCCACCGCCAGCAGCAGATTCATGCCTAGGGCGGCCAGGGCGTCGGCGTCGAGCACCTGCGCCTCCACCCCCTCGGTGGCGGCGGCGTACGCGAGCACGTCCTCGGCGATCTTGAGGCTGGTGCGCGTGGCGGCGTCCTCGTCCACCCACGCGCGGTAGCTCGCCTCGAGGGCGGCGAGGGCGGCGAGGTCGTCGGGGAGGGCGGGCGCGGGGCGCTCGGGGGGGGGGCGGAGGGCGCCGTGGAGCGAGGCGAGGTCGAGGGTGAGGGCGCGCGCGAGCGCGCGGGAGGCGCCGCGCGCGCACCTGAGCCCCAGGGCGCCCACGGGGAAGGCGGCGCGGAGGGCGTCCACGAGCTGCCGCACCAGCCAGCGCGCCTCCGCGGTGGTCGCCGCGGTGGTCGCCACGTCCACCCGCAGGGCGCCCGGGCGGGCGACGAGGGCGGCGGTGAGCCCCTCGACCGTCTTGAGCGGCTCCCCCTTGAGGGGGACGCCGGGGGGGCAGAGGCGGAGCGTGAGGGTGAGACTCATGGGGCGGTCCCGGCGGTCATGCCGGCGGTCGCGTCGGCGGTCGCGCCGGCGGTCGCGCCGGCAGTCGCGCCGGCGGTCGCGCCTGCCATCGCGCCTGCCATCGCGCCCGCCTCCGCGCCCGCCTCCGCGCCCGCCTCCGCGCCCGCCTCCGCGCCGCCCGCCGGGGGGGGCGCGAGGTCCTCACAGGACTTGGGCGTGGGGGTGGCGCGGACGAACTCCTCGGGGGTCACGCCGTCGGGGACGCGGATCGCGGCGAACGTGGAGCCGCCGAGGGTGGAGGCGTAGGGCTGGATGAGGTTGCCGCGCACGGCGCCGCAGAGCTCATCGGGGCCCTTGACCTCGCCGCGCAGGATGATCACCGCCTTGATGGCTGAGCCGCTGATGCAGTTGGCGGCGCCGGGGACGTCGCGCTCGCCGAACTCCGCCGTAAAGCGCCCAGCGCTGTCGAGCTCGACGGGGCCCTCAAAGACGAGCGCCTCGCCCACGCTGGCGCGGGTCGGGTCGGTGGCCTCGCAGGCGCGCGGGTCGAGCGTCATCCGCACCACGCGCCCCGTGGCGCGGTCGGCGCTGAGCTCGAACTCGAGCTGGGCGATGAAGGTCATCGGCTTGCGGAGGTCGATGATGGGCGCGAGCCCAAAGAGGAAGGTGCCGCTGGTGATGTTGGGGAGCTCGGGGAGCGGGGCGGCGTCGGGCTCGGGGGCGGCCATGTCGAGGGAGATGAAGGGCGCGCGCGCCTGCACGAACTCCTCGTAGCGGCCCGCGGGGTCGGGGCAGCCGGTGAGGGCGCCCAGGGAGAGGAGGGGGAGGCGGGAGAGGAGGGGGAGGCGGGAGAGGGGGGGGGGGCGGGAGGG
>VGTA01000757.1 GCA_016874875.1 Deltaproteobacteria bacterium
GAGGGGGGAGAGGGGGTGGAATGGGGTGGACGTATGGGGGGCGCGGGGCAACAGCCGTGAGCGCGCGCTGAGGCGCTCCTCAAGGGCGCTGCGCAGCTGGCGTGATCGCGCGTCGAGGTCGTGCAGCGGCGTGGGGCGCTCCTGATCGGGGCGCTCCTGATCGGGGCGCTCTCCGCCGGCCGGGAGAGAACACGCGGCGGGGTCCTCCTCGTGTGAGGAATCTGATTCTTGCGCTAGGTGTGTCTCTTTTTGTTCAGGGGGCGCGGCGTCACCCTCGCGCGGCACGAGGAGCGTGGCGGCGCAGGCGACCTCGTAGCCTTCGCGGGGCGCGTAGGCGTGCGGGCGGCGCAGGAGGACGAGCTCGTGAATCCAGATGGGGGTGCGCTGCGGCGGGGGGAGATGCGGCGCGAGGGCGCTGAGGGCGCTGGGGGCGCTGGGGGCGCTGGGGGCGGCGTCGTCACCGCGCGCTCCCCCGCGCCCCTCCTCGCGCTTGAGCGCGGCGAGCGGGATGAGGGGGGTGTGGAGGGGCGCGGCGTCAAAGCCGTAGCGGGCGAGGGTGGCGGCGAGCTCGGCGCTGAGGGCGGCGAGCTGACCGTCGCGGTCGCGCAGCGACAGCGAGAGGGGCGCGCCGGGGGCCTCCTCGGCGCCCGCCGCGCCCGCCGCGCCCGCCGCGCCTAGGTCCCAGCCCTGCGGCATCACCTTAAAGCTCTGGCGCGCCCGGGCGGCGCGGCGCAGGGTGAGGCGCAGGGGCCCCTCGGCGGCGCGGGGGCAGGGGCCGAGGTCGAGCAGCGGGAGCGTCACGAGGGCGGGGGGGAGACGCTCCGCGGTGAGGCGGGGCGCCCCGGCGGCGCGGGTGAGGCGGCTGAGGGCGCTGAGGGCGTCGGTGGCGTCGCTGAGGGCGCTGCTGCGGGCGCGCGGACTCAGGGAGGCGGCGATCACGAAATGGGTCCAGGTGGTGGGGAAGTGCAGGGGGGCGCGCTCAGGCATCCGTCACCTCGCGAGGGGCGCCCCCCGCGCTCAGGCGGCGCCAGAGCCCAAAGAGCGCCTCGTGGGCGGCGACGCGCTGAATCCGCTCGCGGTCGCCCTTGAGCGCGCGCCGCTCCGCCTCGGCGCCGTGGGGGCCGGCCCAAGCGAACCACACGGTGCCCACTGGCTTCTCGGGGGTGCCCCCCCCAGGGCCCGCTACCCCCGTCACCGCCAGCGCCCAGTCCACGCCGAGGGCGGCGCGGGCGCCGCGCGCCATCTCGAGGGCGCAGGCCTCGCTCACGGCGCCGTGGGCGGCGAGGGTCTCGTCGCGCACGCCCAGCAGCGCGCGCTTGACGTCGTTGGAGTAGGCCACCACCCCGCCGCGCAGCGCGGCGGAGGCCCCGGGGACGCCGGCGAGGGCGGCGCTCACGGCGCCCCCCGTGCAGCTCTCAGCGCAGCCTGCGGTGAGGTCGCGCGCGGTGAGCAGCGCCACGAGCGCCTGGGGGAGGGAGCGGTCGTGGTGGCTGATGAGGTGCCCCGGCGCCTCGCGATTCAGCGCGTCAGCGATGAGCGCCTCGGCGCGCTCGAGGGCGTCGCGCGAGGGCGAGGAGAGCTTGAGGCGCACCTCCACGTGGAGCGCCTGGTAGCCCACGCGCACCTCGGGGGGCAGCGAGAGCGGCCTGAGCAGGTCGTAGAGGCGCGATTCGCCGAGGAGGCACACGCGCAGCGTCCGCCGGTGCAGGGCGATGTTGAGGCGCGCGGCGAGGTAGGGGAGCAGCGTCTGCTCGCAGTGCCAGTAGAGCTCCTCGGGCACGCCGGGGTAGGCGAACACCTCGCAGCCGTTGAGCGTGAGGCGCATCCCCGGGGCGGTGCCCACCGCGCTCCGCAGGGCGACGCCGCCGCGGGGGACGCGCGCCTGCGCGCGGTTGGAGGGCGGGACGCGCCCGCGCCCGAGGTAGATTCGCTGAATCTCCTCCCACAGCCCCTCGTCCACGGCGAGCGGGACGCCGGCGGCGAGGGCGAGGGCGTCGAGGGTGAGGTCGTCGGAGGTGGGGCCGAGGCCGCCCGTCATCACGCACACGTCGGCGCGGGCGCTGATCTCTAGGAGCGCGTCGCGCAGCTCCTCGAGGGTGTCGCCCACGGCGGTGACGCGTCGCACGACCACCCCAAAGGGCGCCACCTCGCGGGCGATGTGCGCCGAGTTGGTGTCGGTGATCAGCCCCTCGAGCACCTCGTCGCCCGTGGTGAGAATTTCGATCTTGAGCACGCCTCTCGCCCTCCTCTGGCCTCTGCCGCGGCCGCCGCTGTTCGCGCGGGGATCATTCCACAGCGCCCCTGAGGTGTCTATGAGTTTTGCGTTTTGCGTTCGCCCGCCGCGCCGCTTGTTGTATATAGAGCGCCCCTCCGAAGCTTGAGCAGCACCCTAGAGGCAGAGGTCAGCGATGAGACTAAACGAG
>VGTA01000758.1 GCA_016874875.1 Deltaproteobacteria bacterium
CGCTGGGCCGCCCTCGAGCTCCGCGCCCTCCTTGAGGAGCACCGCGCCTACCACAAGGCCCGCGGCGCGCGGCGGCGCCGGTGGGCGTTCGCGCCGCGCTTCTACCTCGACAACCGCCGCGACCGCGACTACGGCGTCTGGGGCGAGTCGGCGCCCGCCGAGGCGCCCCGCCCCCCCGCTTGGGCCAAGGCGCTCGCCGCCCGCCGCCCCGCCGCCCTCACCGCCGCCCTCGCCCCCGCCCTCCGCGCCCTCGATGACCACTTCTATGCGCGCCGCGTCGCCTTCTACGAGGGCCCCCGCCTCACCCGCCCCGAGGCCCCCGCCGAGGCCGAGGAGTGGCGGCGGCGCTTCCCGCGCTCCTTTCGGCGCGAGGTCGAGGAGAGCGCCGCGCGCCACGGCCTCGACCCGCACATTCTGTGGGCGCTCATGACCGTCGAGTCGTCCCACAACCCCTGGGCCATCAGCGCCGTCGGCGCCCGCGGGCTCATGCAGGTCATGCCCCACACGGGCCAGCTCACCGCCGACCGCCTCGCCCTCCCCTACTTCGGCCCCGCCCTCCTCTTTGAGCCCGAGGTCGCCATCGAGCTCGCGGCGTGGTACTTTCGGCAGCTGCTCAACAACTTCCAGGGGCAGCTCCCCCTCGCCATGGCCGCCTACAACGCCGGTCCCCACCGCGTCAAGGTGTGGCTCGAGTTCAAGGGTCAACTCCCCCTCGACGAGCTCATCGAGGAGATCCCCTACGCCCAGGCGCGGGAGTACGCCAAGAAGGTGACGCACCACCTCGCGCTCTACAGGAGAATCTATGAGGGCTACCCAGGCCACCTGCTCAACCTCGAGGTCAACCCGCGCGCGCTGGGCCACATCAACTTCTGAGCGCCCCCTGCGCCCCCTGCGCGCCCTGCTCGCCCTGCTCGCCCTCGCCGCCTGCGACGACGCGCCGCCGCGCCTCCTCCCCCCCCCGCCGCTCCCCGACCTCGGCGACCTCTGCGCCCCGCGCTGCGACTTCGGCCTCCCCGACCTCGGCGCCGACATGAGCCCCGCCCTCCCCGCCTGCGGCGACGGCCTCGACAACGACGGCGACGACCTCATCGACGGCTTCGACCCTGGCTGCGCCAGCCCCCTCGACCCCGACGAGCGCGCCGACGACGAGGTCCCCGCCTGCGCCGACGGCGTCGACAACGACGGCGACGGCCTCACGGACTACCCGCGCGACCCTGAGTGCGAGGGCCCCGAGGGCGCGCGCGAGGTGCGCGCCGCCCCCCCCCCCGAGTGCTCCGACGACGTCGACAACGACGGCGACGGCGACGTGGACTTCCCGCTCGACCGCGCCTGTGGCGCCCCTGACGACCGCAGCGAGGGCGACGACCCCCCCACGGTCGCCCAGTGCGCCGACGAGCGCGACAACGACGGCGACGGGCTCATCGACCTCTCCGACCCCGGCTGCGCCGCCCCCGACGACCAGCTCGAGCTCAACGGCCCCGCCGAGCCGCGCCCCTGGTGCGCCGACGGCCTCGACAACGACGGCGACGGGCTCACGGATTTCCCCCGCGACCCCGGCTGCGCCACCGCCGGCGACCAAGACGAGCAGGACAGCCCCTTCCCGCCTCTGTGCAACGACGACGAGGACAACGACGGCGACGGGCTCACGGATTTCCCCCTCGACCCGGGCTGCGCCGGCGTCGGCGACCTCGACGAGGCGGACCGCGCCCTCCCCCCCCAGTGCGCCGACGGCGTCGACAACGACGACGACGGGCTCGTGGACTACCCCGACGACCCCGGCTGCCTCGCCCGCGGCGACGAGCAGGAGGTGGGCGACTGCGGCGCCGCCTTCGAGTCGGGCGCCCTGAGCCCGGGCGTGGTGGTGCGCGGCGACCTCAGCCAGGGCGCCCGCGCCGCCGCGGGCAGCTGCGGCGGCGCCGGCGGGCGCGAGGTGGTGTTCCGCCACGTCGTCCGCCGCCCCCTGCAGGCGCTCGTCCTCCGCACCGACCTCCCCGGCGCCGCCGTGGAGACCGCCCTCTACGTGCGCCGGCGCTGCGACGACCCCGCCACCGAGCTCCTGTGCGCCCGCGAGCCCCTCGACGGCTACGCCGGGCAGGTGGCGCGCGTGGAGCGCCCCGCCCTCGGCGAGTACTTCATCTTCCTCGACGCCGCCACCAACGCCAGCGGCGCCTTCGCCCTCTCGCTCACCGAGGAGGAGGTCCCCGAGTGCCGCAACGGCGTCGATGACGACTTTGACGGCGCCGCCGACTTCCCCTTCGACGCCGGCTGCGCCGACCCCTTCGACCCCTCCGAGGCTGCCCCCCTCCCCCCCCCCGCCTGCGCCGACGACCTCGACAACGACGGCGACGACCTCACCGATTTCCCCAACGACGTCGGCTGCCTGTTCGCCGGCGACGGCGGCGAGGAGGACGAGTGCGGGCAG
>VGTA01000759.1 GCA_016874875.1 Deltaproteobacteria bacterium
CGTAGTTTTACATACCAGAAAGAACCACATCAGCTGGGGGCGACGGGTCTCCCTCGCGAGCCAGGTGCCGTGAAGCGGTGTCAAACCGCAGGCGCCCTAGTCGGGACCGTTCGAGTAGGGGCTGTGGCCGCTCAGGGAGGGCCTCTGTAGTACCAAAACGGTGTCGTTTTTGTACCAAAACGGCCATCGAACAGATCCCCATCCCCCTGTTTCGCTCGCCGCAGAGCAGCTCCGTTGAAGCGCGAAAAAGATCCCCCGTCTCGCCCTCCCAGACCGACACCCGCGCCCTCCCCCGCCCATCACGGGCCCGCATCTTCGTACTCCCCCCAATCGCCCCTCAGCACCACGAGGAGCTCCTGGAACAGCCTTGCGCGCGTTACGGGAGGGGCGCTTGCTGCTCGACCGATATCCTCCCAAGCGATTACCTCCTCGGTCATCGCCAGGAGCGTCGACAAGGCGGGCTCGGGCTCGGGCTCGGGCTTAGGCACGAGTTGGAGGACTGAGGAGCGGCCTTCGGTGGTGACTGCGACACCCTCTATCGTGAGGAGGTGTGCCCAGATATCACGGGTCTGCTGGCGGGTCACGCCGAGGTCCTCAATGCGCGCTTGGGTGACGCGCTCGCCTCGCGCTAAGGCCTTGACCATGAGGTCTTGCGCGTACATCCGCTCTTCCGTGCGTGGACGGCCGATAGGGGCGAGGATCTGCTTCCACTTGGTGGCGCAGGGCGGGGGGGCCATGGCGCCAGCGTAGATGATTGAGAGGCCAGGGCGCCTGAGGCTCCGCGCGCGCCCGAGCCACTGAGTCTGCGTGGCGGTGACCTCTTGAGCGTAGTCCGCGCGTGCCTCTGTCGAGCTGACTGACTCAAGTGATGATGAGCTGAGTATCTTGAGCGTCTCTAGTGCACGGCGTGCGTCCCGTGGGGGGAGCGCGGGGTCCCCGAGAATGAGGAGGGTGGTGATCCCGCCCGCCGCGAACGCGTTCGTGCCCCTGTGGTGCCTGCCCGTAAAGCCGACTAGGGTTTCAGGAGCTGCGAGGGGGTGTGAGGCGAGGGGGCCTTGGTTTTGCTGGGCGCGCTCGAGCTCTAGGGCGAGGGGCTTGTGCGTGCCGATGCCCACGCGCCCTTTGAGGAGGTGGTGGTCGCTGAGGAGTGTCGCCAGGGTCCTCATCGCGCCGACGCCGCGGTCGGTCAAGTCGCCGCGCGAGTTGAGGAGGTGGTTTCGCGAAAAGGCGGAGGTCTTGATCCAGGTGCAGTCGACGGGGTGTGGGCGGAGGCGGGTTGGGTCGGCGTGGAGCTGCTCAAATGTTCTGTTGGCGGGAGCAGCGAGGTAGCTCCAGCGCTCTGCGTTGGCGGTCGCGTCGAGGAGGACGAGCTTACCGACGGGCGGGAGGCGCAGCGCGGTGGTGTGCTCCAGTTGTATCGTCTCCCTGTCGAAAACCAGCGCGATACTCAGCGCGCACTCGCGGACCAGGGTCGCGGTCTTTTTGAGGAGGTTCAGCGCGCGGGCGCGGACGATGTGGGTGGCGGGGGTGCGCGCTGCCGCCAGCCGCTCCCTGAGCTGCTCTCGGGGGATCACGGGCGGAGCGGCGTCTTCCTCTAGCGCCGCCGCCGCGAGCTGCGGCAGCGTGGGGTGTCTCCGCAGCACCTCGGCGAGCGCCGCGGGGGCGATGTCCTCGGCGTAGGGCGTCGAGGCGCCCCCCTTCTCCTCAACTAGGGTCGATAAGAGCGGGACCAACGCCGCCGCAAAGGCCGCCGTGTGCGGGTGAGTCGCCCTCCAATGCTCATCGAGCGTCTGGGGCGCGCGCTGGCGCTCTGCCTCCGTGGGGCTCAGCGCCGCGAGCTCGGGGAGCTCCGCGCGGGTGCTGTAGGTGAGCTCGGGCGTCTCGTCGATCAGGATGAGCGCGTCCGCAGGGATCTCTTTCAAGTGCGGCAGCATGGCGTGAGTCGTCAGCGTGAACCGCCCCCCCAGTGCCGAGCGCTCCACGACGCCACCGCTCTTGCGGAGCGCGCAGCCGCTGAAGAAGGGACACGCCAGCGCAGCGCACACCGCGGGAATCCCCACACCCTCGTCGAGCGCTGAGGTGAGGTCGGCGCGCAGCTCGTGCTGCGATTCGTGGAGCTGGCACTGGCGCATCCGTCCTTCGAGGCGCGTGGTCTCGGGGGAGGCTGGGAGCGCCCGCACATAGGCCTCTGCTTCGGCCATGAGGGCGTAGTTGGCGACGGCGAAGATCACCGTCGCGCCAGGCGTCTGCGCTAGGTACTCCACGGCTTCCCGCAACGCCGCCGAGGTCTTCCCCGCTCCTACGGGCAGGCTGACATGGGTGATCATCTCGATCGGTCGGCGTATCGCCTTCCGCATGACGCGCTCCACCTCCGCGTTGACCTCCTCCGCTGTCGAGGGCGCGACGGGCGT
>VGTA01000760.1 GCA_016874875.1 Deltaproteobacteria bacterium
CTCACTCCTCCTCGAGCTCCGCCGCCAGGTCCACCGCGCGCACCGCGCGGCGGGCGGCGCGCTGCAGCGCCTCGTCCGCGGCGCTCTGCACCTGCATCAGCGCCAACGACAACAGGCGCGGCAGCGCGCGCGCGTCGCCGAGGCGGTAGCACGTGACCAGGATGTCCACCTCGAGCGTCCCCGCCGCGCGCCCCTCGTCGAGGCGGCGGCGGCGCGCCTCGGCGTGGAGGTCGTCGAGCCACGGCACGTCCGCGTGGCGGTCCCCCAGCCCCGCCAGCGCCCTAAGCGCCGTCATCGAGTAGGCGGGGTTGAGCTCCTCGGCGAAGCGGCGCACGTGGCGGATGGCGGCGCGCCCGCCCACGCGGAGGTAGCTGTGGAGCAGCGTGTTGACGCAGAGGGGCGTGAGGCGCTCCCCCGCCGCCGCCCCGCGCCCGCTCCCCCGCTCGATGTGCTCCTCGGCGAGGCGGAAGAACGCCGCCTCGTCCACCGCCGCGAGGGCGTTGAGGAGCTGCGTGCGGCGCGGCGTGGCCTCGGCGGCGTCGCCGGCGAGCGCGAGGCGCCCCGCGAGCCACGCGCGCCCCTCCTCCGGCGCCACCGCCACCAGCGCCGCCGCCGCCTCCCCGAGCGCGCGGAGGTTGCTGAGGTTGACCGCGCTGGCCTCGAGGGCGCGCCGCGTCTCCTCGGGGAGCCCCGCCGCCCCCACCAGGCGCGGCAGCGCGCGCGCGGCGGCGCGGAGGCGCCGCTCCCACTGCGCGTCCCCCTGCCCCCCCTGCGCGCCCTCTCGCGCCTCGGTCAAGATGCCCACCGAGAGCGCCAGCGCCCGCCCGCGCGCCTCGGCGCTCAGCGCCGCCACCCCGGCGCTCGCGGCGCCCTGCGCGCCCTCGGCGCCCTGCGCGCCCTCGGCGCCCTGCGCGCCCTCGGCGCCCTCCTCCGCGCCCTCCTCCGCGCCCACGCAGGCGCCGAGCAGCGCCTGCTGCACGCTGGGGTGCTGCGCCTCGAGGGCGAGGAACAGCGGCTCGAGCCGCCCCGCGCGCCCCACGGCGGTGAGGCGCGCGATGAGGCTGATGAGCCCCGCGGGGTTGAGCGGGCGGTCGCCGCGCGCGTGGCGCGCGAGCAGCCCCTCGAGCGCGTCGTCGGCCTCGGGGCGCGCTAGGCGCCCGAGCGCCTGCACCACCGACGCGCGCACCGTCACCGCCCCCGACGCCTCATAGGCGCGCAGGAGGCGAGGCAGGTCGTCGAGGCGCGCGCAGCGCCCCAGCGCCGTGAGCGCCTTCGCCTTGAGCGGGTTGGGCGCGCGCGGACTCTCCAGCGTCCCCCACAGGCACGCCAGGGCGCGCGCGCAGGGGTAGTCGCCGAGCGCCAAGAGCAGCGATTCCGCCCCCGTCGCCCCGGGCGCCTCGATGAGCTCCACGAGCGCCCCCGACACCCGCTCGTCATACGAGCTGGCGCGGAGCGCGCCGAGGAGGTGACGGGCGCTGAAGGTGCGGCGGAGCTGGCGGAGCTTGCGGAGGACGTGCGCGCGCGCGGGCTGCGAGGGCGGGCGCCGGAGCAGCGCGAGGAGCGCGAGGAGCCCCACCGCGCTCGGCGCCTCCTTCACCTCATCGGCGAGGCGCTCGAGCCACACCTTGCCGAGCTCGTCGCCCTCCTTGGCGAGCGTCACGGGGTGACGCGCGCGCGCGTTCACGTACCCCTTGAGGCGCTCGCGCCCCTCGCGGGGCAGCGAGAACCCCTCCCCCGCCGCCGCGCGCCCGAGCACCCACGCGAGCTCGTCGAGCAGGCCCGCGAGGCGCGGGCGCTCCGCCTTGAGCAGCGCGAGCGCCTCGGGGCGCGCCTCGAGGGCCGCCTCCTCAAAGAGCCGCTCGAGCTCACCGTCGAGGGCGAGGTGCGCGAGGGCGTAGCGGCGGCCGAGGTCGAGGCGCGCGCGCGCCGCCTCGGGGAGCGCCGCGAGGCGGGGGTAGGCGGCGAGGGGCGCGAGGAGCGCGCGACTCTCGCCGGCGAGGGCCGCGTCCACGCCCGAGGCGTCACACAGGCGCCCGAGGGCGCAGAGGAGCTCAAAGAGCACCTCGGCGCTCCCCTCGCCGTGGTCCCCCGCGCGCAGCCACCCGCCGAGCTCGTCGAGGAGGGCGCGGTGCCCCTCGCGGTCATACACGAAGTCCCCCATCAGGCGCGCGGCGCGGAGGCGCTCGGCGGGGGCGCCCTCGCGCAGCACGTGGCGGAGGCAGCCGAGCAGGCCCGCGCGGAGGAGCGGCGCGCCCTGCAGCCCCTCCGCCACCTCACGCAGCGCCACCGCGCTGATGTCGGCGCGCGCGAGCACGCCCCACAGCCCCGCGGCGGCCTGCGCGGCGGGGCAGAGCGCGAGGCAGCGCATCGCCGCCGAGAGCTCTGAGGCGCGGCGGAGGTCGGACGCCA
>VGTA01000761.1 GCA_016874875.1 Deltaproteobacteria bacterium
GCACGGGCAGGTGAAGCCGCCGGCGGAGTTGTCGCAGGTGGCGTTGGCGGAGCAGTTGTCGGTGTTGTTGGCGCACTCGTCGATGTCGGCGCAGGTGACGCCGTCGCCGGTGTAGCCGGGGTTGCACTGGCAGGTGAAGCCGCCGGCGGAGTTGTCGCAGGTGGCGTTGGCGTGGCAGTTGTCGGTGTTGTTGGCGCACTCGTCGATGTCGGCGCAGGTGACGCCGTCGCCGGTGTAGCCGGGGTTGCACTGGCAGGTGAAGCCGCCGGCGGTGTCGGTGCAGGTGGCGTTGGCGGAGCAGTTGTCGGTGTTGTTGGCGCACTCGTCGACGGCGCTCGCCACGCAGCTGAGCTGATCAGGGGAGGGCACAAAGCCGGGCGCGCAGCTCAGCGACTGAATCACGTCCGTCACGTCCTGCTCGTCGCCGGCGAGCACATACCAGATCACGGCGCGGGAGGCGCCGGGGGCGAGGTCGGGGATGCGGAAGTAGATGCCGTAGCCGTCTGAGGTGTTGGCGCGGCTCGCGGGGCCCGTGGGGTCTAGCGGGTCTCCAAAGACCACGTCACCAAAATCAAACGCGGTGTTCTTGTAGATGTAGGCGCGGGCCTCAGGAGAGGGCGAGAAGAGGAGCTTCGAGAGGGGGTCCGCGTCGGTCGAGGTGAGCTTGATGGCGTTTGCGGCGGACGCGGGGTTGGGGTTGGCGGTGAACAGCTTGTTGAGCACATCGCCGCGCTGCTTGTCGGTGGTGGGGTCGCCGTCCACCTCGTCGTCTGTGCTCCCCACCCAGAACCGGACGTTGGTCGCGCTCGACGCGCCTAGATTCGCGAGCGTGGTCGTGACCTTCATCAGGCGCGCGCCGCTCGCCAGCTCATAGCGCTGGGTCACGCTGAGGCGCTCGCCGCCCGAGAACAAGAGCGAGCCGGTCTTGACGAGCGCGCCATAGCCCTTGCGATACAGGAGCCCCCCCTCGCTCCCAATGCCGTCATTCACAAACTCAAGGCTGTTGAGGGCAGGGGAGGTGAGGGTGGGGTTGATCTTGCGATCACCGTTGAGGTTCCAGCTCTGCGCGCCGTCTCCGCCAGCGGCGAACGCTAGCTCTAGGGGACCCCCGCCGCCCGTGAGGCGCTCATAGGCGCCTTGGCTTGGGTCAAAGAGCGCGGGCCGCGTGAGGGCGCCCGAGCCGACCAAGACGGAGGCCTCGGGGGGGACGGGCCCAAACTTCAGCACCCCGTTCTCAAAGACAGGGGGCGTCGCCGCGATAAACGCGTCGAGGTCTGAGGCCACGGAGCCGGCGTTGGCGGAGCTGCTGACGCCGTTGATGTTGGGGCCGTAGGTGGCCACGTTGCTCAGGACCAGCAGGAAGGTGCCGTCCGTGCTCGTCTCAAACTCAAGCGCCTCCACGAGGGCGCTGCCCGTGGGGGAGCGTGACACGAAAAAGCCGGTGGCGCTCGTCGGGTTGCCCAGCGCGTCGTTGTAGTAGAGTGTCCCATTGAGGCGATTGCTGCTGAGCGAGGACGAGAAGGTGGCGTTGTCGGGCGTGCTCACAAAGCGGAGCTCACCCGAGACCTGCGTCGAGGAGTTGAGTCCGCCCTGGCGCGTGGCGCGGAAGGCGGCGGCGAACACGATCGAGGCGGCCTCGAGCTCGCAGGGCACGCCGTCGATCACGCGCGTCATCTGGTCACGCTCCACGCGCGCCAGCGCCGCCGCCTGCGGCGTCAAGGGCGCGTCGAGGAGGAGGGCGGCGAACCGCTGCCCCTCGTCCCCCAGCGCGTCCTCAGCGCCGAGGCGAGCGCCCACCTGAGCGTCGAGCCAGTGCCCGAGCTCCTCAGCGGCGGTGCGCGCCACCACCGCTGGGGGCAGGGGGGCGCCGCCGAGGCGGTCTGCCACCAAGACGAGCGGGTCACCCGCGGGGCCGCGCGCCGCGAAACCGCCGAGGGCGCCGAGCGCGAGGGCGTCCGCCGCGCGGACCTCAAGGCCCGCGGCGGCGTCGAGGGCGCCGAGGGCGTCACGCGCCGCCTCGCGCCAGGCGGCGGAGGGCGCGCCTGAGGAGCCCATGACCGCCCACAGCGCCTCGAGCGCGTCGGGGCGCGCGCGGAGCGCCATGGCGCGCTTGACCGCGTCCGCCCAGGCGGCTCGCGCCGCGCGCCCGGCGGAATCCGGCGAGGCGCTCGGCGCTGGGCTCGCCTGCGCGGCGGGGGCGCCGCTCGTCAACGCGAGGGGCGCGGAGAGCAAAGAGAATACAAGAGCGCTGAGGGCGCGCCTTGAGGGAGATGCCCGCATCAGTTTTCCTTTCAAGACTCCGCCAACTTATTCCGCGGAGCTAAGATCGATGTCTCAACAACCACAAGCGCCCTGTCTTGTCAAATCGCCCTCCGCGCCCCCCTCTCGCCTCGTGAGCTCCGC
>VGTA01000762.1 GCA_016874875.1 Deltaproteobacteria bacterium
GCTCACAGCCGTCATAGGGCGCCACGCCGCCGTCGTCGCACTGCTCCACGCCCGCGCGCGTCACCCCGTCACCGCAGCGCGCCGCGCGGCACGCGAGGCAGCCGTCGCGCGAATCCTCATTGCCGTCATCGCACTCCTCATAGCCGGGGGCGGCGGGGCTGAGCACGTCGAGGCGCCGCACGCCGTCACCGCAGCGCGCCGGCTGGCAGCCCACGCACGCGTCGGCGCTAGAGGCGTTGCCGTCATCACAGCGCTCCCCCGCCTGCACCACGCCGTTGCCGCAGACCTCGCGCACACAGCGCGCGTCGCAGCCGTCCGCGTCCACGAGGTTGGCGTCATCGCACTCCTCGCGCCCCCCCCAGACGGCGCCGTCACCGCAGCGCGCCACCGAGCAGCGCGCCGTGCAGGCGTCGGAGTCGAGGCGGTTGCCGTCATCGCACTCCTCATAGCCCCGCTCCCCGGCGGCGAGGTCGCGGCGCAGGAGGCCGTCGCCGCAGGAGGCGGCGCGGCAGGTGCTCAGGCACGCGTCGAGGTCATCGCCGTTGGCGTCATCGCACTCCTCATAGCCCTCCTGCGAGGGGCTCGTGAGGTCGAGGCGCGGCACGCCGTCGCCGCAGCGCGCGAGGGCGCAGCGGTCGCGGCAGGCGTCCGCGTCGTCGCGGTTGCCGTCATCGCACTCCTCGCTGGGGTCCACGCTGCCATCACCGCACGCGCACCGAAAGCGGCGACCGTTGCCGCACTGGTCAGAGGCGAACGAGAGCGCCTCGCCGCCGCAGCGCAGCTGGAGCTTGGGGGAGTCCGCCGTCCCCACCGACACGAGCGCGCACTCGCCGCCGAGCTGCCCATCCGCGAACACCGCCTCCCCCTCAAAGACCACCCTGCGCGCCTTGACATGCACCTGCGAGAAGGGCTCCTCGCCCTGCCGCGCCGGCTGGTTGAGCTCAAGGACGCCGCTCTGGCGCTGAGAGAGCACGCGGCGCGGCGCGCCGCCCGCGGGGGAGAGCGAGAGCCCAAGCGCGGATGTCTCGCCGGGGGCGGCGGGGTCGAGCGCGCGGGTCAGGGTGGTCTCACCGAGGACGCGCGTCTCACCGCCCACGCGCGCCGCCCCCCGCACCGAGAGCCCGCGCGGCGCCACGCCGCCGCCGCCGCCGCCGCCCTCCACCCGCGCGCCCCCCCCCACCCGCACCGCCGTGGGCGCGCTCAGGACCGCGGCCCCGAGCGACTCCACGGCGCCGAGGCGGGCGGCGGCCTGCGAGGCGACGAGGCCCGCGCCCACCTCCACGGACGAGGCGCCGACGAGCGCGCGGGCGCTGAGCCCCCCGCGGACCTCGAGACTCCCGCCCACCTCCGCGCGCCCCGTGACGGCGGCGTTGTGCGCCACGGCGAGGTCGCCGCTCACCACCTCGAGGCGCGGGGCGGAGAGGGCGCGGCGGACGCGCAGCGCCCCTGAGGCCTCCGCGCCGCCGCGGGTCACGAGGTGTCCGCTCATCACGCGGACGCGCCCCATCACGCGCGTCCGCCGCGCCACGAGGGACACCGTGCTCAGCAGCGAGAGCTGCTGCTGCTCATCCTCACCCACCAAGAAGAGCTGATTGGCGTTAAAATCCTCCCCCAGCGGCGCCGCCGCCCCCCCATCGCCGCGCACGGGCGTCCACTGCAAGAACCCGCCCTCGCGGTAAGGGGCGTACGCCTCCTCCGAGGGGTAGAGGGCGCCACGGTCACGCGCCGCGTGGGTGTAGAGGTCAAAGTAGCCATAGCCGAGGGCGCCGGGGAAGAGCACGTCCGCGTCCGCCGTGGCCCTGTGCGCGTAGCGCGCCTGCGCCGCCTGCGTAGCGGCGCGCGCCGAGAGCACCTCTGAGGCCATGTGCGCGGCGAGGGCGTAGGGGACCGCCGTGAGCTCCACGGGGCGCAGGCAGCTCGAGGCGCTGCCGAGGCAGAGCTGCGCGTAGAGGGCGCCCTGCTCCGCGAGCACCTCATCGAGGGCGCAGTCCATCCCGCGCCCCACCTCCACGTTGAGCACCCCCTCGCGAATCAACACAGGCGCCCCAAACGACTCTCGACAGAGCACCTCGCCCCGCGCGTCCGAGATGTTCACATACAGGTCCACCGCGCCCTCCCCCGACGGCAGCTTGGCGCGCGAGACGCGCGCCTGGAGGTGAAACACCGAGGGGCCCTTCTGGAGCGGCTCGCCGAGGAGGGCGGGGAGGCACGGCGCGCTGGCGTTCTCGGGGCAGGGGGGCTCCGCCGCGGGCTGCGCGAGGAGGGGCGAGCCGGCGAGGGCGCCGGCGAGGGCGCCGGCGAGGGCGCCGGCGAGGGCGCCCACCCTGGCGCGCGCGCCGCCGAGGAGAAGGGCGTGAGGCGAGAGCGGCATAGCGTCCTCCTGGCGCGGGGCGGGGCAGG
>VGTA01000763.1 GCA_016874875.1 Deltaproteobacteria bacterium
GCGGGGGTCGGCGAGGGGGAGGGTGAGGGCGCCGCGGGCGTCAAAGAGCGCGCAGGGGGCGGGGGGGGGCGCGCCCTCGTTGAGCGAGGGGTCGAGCGAGGGGTCGAGCGAGGGGTCGAGCGAGGGGTCGAGCGGGAGGTCGAGCTGGGGCGAGAGGAGCACCCACGCGCCGCCCTCCGCGCCGCCCTCCGCGCCGCCCTCCGCGCCGCCCTCCGCGCTCCCCAGGAGCCCCTCCACGCGCACCAGCGCCCCGGGAGGATCGACGAGGAGCGCCACCTGCGGCGCCCCCTGCAGGTCGCGCGCCGCGGCGCTGGGCTGGGGGGCGGGGGGGGGCGCGAGGGCGGGCCAGGTGAGGGTGAGCGCCTCCCCCGGCGCCACGCGCCGGGCGCCGGCGGGCGCGCCGGAGAGCTCCACGGGGCGGGCGCAGCGCGCCGGGGGGGGGGCGGCGAGGGCGGCGGCGGGGAGCCACTCCTCCACGGCGAGGGCGCGCGCGAGGTCCACGCGCCACACGGAGCCGCTCAGCCACCCCGTCACCCACAGGGCGCCGCGCGCCTCGTCGAGCGCCATCTGCCACGGGTGCGTGTTGGGCGGGAAGGGCGCGCGACGCTCTCGGGCGCGCGTGGCGCGGAGGTACGACCACACCTCCTGCTCCCCCGACAAGAGCGCGTAGACGCGCTCGTCGTCCACCGCGAGGTCGTTGGGCAGGGCGCCGAGGGGGGGGGAGTACTCGCGCGTGACGGGGACGCAGGAGGGGTCCTCGAGGTCGAGGGCGCCGAGGTCGAGCTCGAGGAGGCGCCCCGAGAGCCCAAAGCTCACCCAGAGCGTGTCGCCGCGCACGCGGGGCGTCTGCGCCCCCTCCATCACCCCCACCGCCGCCCCGGCTCCTAGGCGCGGCGCGCAGGGGGCGAGGGCGCCGCGCGGGGTGAGGATGTGGAGGGTGTCGGTGTTGAAGTCCACGAGGAGCGCGTGGTCGCCCCAAGCGGCGAGCGCGCCGAGCGAGAGGGCGCCCTCCTCGGGGTCGCCGTAGGGCACCGCCGCCCACGCCCCCGCGCCCTCGCCGCCCCAGCCCGCCCGCAGCGCGCGCAGCTCAGGGGAGATGCCCGACCCCAAGAGCAGCGCCGGCGCCCCCGCCCCCGCGCGCCCCCCCCAGCCCACCGCGCTGATGGGGTAATACCCATCGAGCGCCACCGACCGCGGCGCCCCCTCCTTGGGCAGCCACGAGACCGCCGCCCGCCCCGCTCGCGGCGCCGCCCCGCCGAGCTCGAGGCGCCCGCCGCTCACCACCACCAGCCCCCCGGCGGTGGCCAAGAGCGCCTGAGGGTTGGGGGCGGGCGGATACCACGTGAGCGCACGCTCCCGAGAGTCGAGCTCAAAGACGAGCACGCGCCCCTCTCCCCACGCCCCATCGCGGAACGCCACGTCGGTCACGGCGAGCTGCGCCCCCCCGCTGAGGAGCGCCACCGCCTGCAGGCGCGCCCCGTCGCGCGCGCTAGGCGGTGGGGGCGTGACGGGGGGCGACAGCTCGCAGGAGGAGAGGGCGAGGCTGGCGGCGCAGAGGAGGGCGCGGCGGGCGGCGTGGAGGCGCGCGCCGCCTCGCCCCTCGCTCACTCCGCGTCCCCCGCCTCGCCCCCCGCCAGCGCGTGCCCCATGCGGTCGCGCTTCACGTCGAGGTAGTGGGCGTTCACCGCGTTGCGCCCCACCACCAGCGGCTCGCGCGAGGAGACGCGCACGCCGGCCTCCTCGAGCGCCGCCACCTTGAGCGGGTTGTTGGTGAGCAGGCGCACTGAGCGCGCGCCGAGGTCGCGCAGCATGTCCACGGCGTCGCCGTACTCGCGCTCGTCCTCGCCGAAACCGAGCAGGGTGTTGGCGTCCACCGTGTCGGCGCCGCGCTCCTGCAGGGCGTAGGCGCGCAGCTTGTTGCCGAGGCCGATGCCGCGCCCCTCCTGAAACAGATACACCACCACGCCGCGCCCCTCTCGCTGAATCCGCCGCAGGGCGCCCTCGAGCTGCGGCTTACAGTCGCACTTGAGCGAGCCGAGCACCTCGCCGGTGAAGCACGCCGAGTGGACGCGCGCCAGCACGTCGTCCCCCGACGGGTCACCGCAGAAGATCGCCACCTGCTCGCGCCCGTCGGCGCCGCGGTAGACGCGGGTCTTAAAGACGCCCCACTCGGTGGGCAGGGTGGCCTCGCTGTAGGGGGCGACGCGCGCCGGGGTGCTCGTCTGCGGCGCGCTCACGCTACCGCTCACGTCACCGCTCATGTCACCGCGTGGCGCCGCGTCGAACGCGGCTCCTGAATTGACCTGAGTTCTCGTGTCTAGCTCCATCACACCACCTCACAGGACGTCCGCTCTCGCGTCGGGGCCCGACACCTTGAGCAGAACGAAATGACGGCCCTC
>VGTA01000764.1 GCA_016874875.1 Deltaproteobacteria bacterium
GGCGACTGGGCGGGCGCGACCAGCTGTGAGGAGTGGTACCTCGCCGCCCCCGCCGGCGACGCGGGCGCCGCGGAGGGCGCGAGCCAGGCGTGCTACCAGTACCACCTCGGCGTCGCCGCGATGAGCCCCGAGGACGCCACCACCCACTGCCCGCACGCCCGCGGCGAGGCCGTGTGCGTGGACGCCCCCGCCGGCGGCGCTGAGGGGGGCAGCGAGGGGGGCAGCGAGGGGGGCAGCGAGGGGGGCAGCACGCCCGAGGAGCCCGTCTACAGCGTCATCGTCATCGTCGACGAGACCTCTGACGTGGCTGAAGGCACCCCCGGCGTGGACATCTGCGAGGTCAACATCGTCTGCGGCGAGGGCGTGGAGGCGCGGCTCGACCTGGCCAACAGCGGTATCGGCAGCGACATCTGTGATGGCTCCAACAACGACAACTGCGTCTGCCAGGAGACCGTCGCGCCCATCTGCACCTCGGGCATCGACCGCAGCGATTTCCGCAACGCCTACGACGACATCGACTGCTCCGCTGACGATGACAACTACGTGTCCCTCGGCATCAACGGCTATATCGCCTTCGACCTCAACGGCGCCGACGCCAACGACTGCGAGGTGACGGTCAAGGAGAAGCAGGGCATCAACGAGGAGTCGTACAGCGTCCTCGCCTGCCCCGCCGGCTTCACCAGCGCTGACGACTGCGTCTTCATCGACTCCGCGACCAACGCCGATGAGGCGACCTTCACCATCGACACCGCGAACTGACCCGCGGCGCTGAGGAGTGAAGTGAGGGCGCGCGCCACGCGTGACGCCCCTTGACCCTGAGGGGGAGGACGTGTCCTCCCCCTCGCCATTTTCGTCGCTCGGCGCGCGGCGCGCGGCGCCCCAGCGCCCCGCAGGAGACGCAGCGCCCCATGAGCCTCGCCCAGAGCCCCAGCCCCGCCCAGAGCGACCTCTTTCAGCAGTTTGAGGCCCCCGCCCTCGAGTCCCTCGACGTCACCACCCGCCAGCAGGTGGACCTCGCGCGCGGACTCTTCACCGAGCTCGCGCGCCTCATGAAGAGCATCACGCTCTACGGCGCCGGTCACCAGAGCGCCCTCAACTTCCGCGGGCGCTTCGGCGACACGCTCCAGCGCGCCCTCGCCGAGCACGGCGCCCTCACGGTGGAGGTGCTCACCTACGCCCTCGTCATCGCGGAGCAGGTGGTCTACGAGGACCCCAAGATGGACGGCAACTTCATCTACAAGCTCTACACCGACGGCGTCCGCTCCCTCTCGCTCCGCCGCGGCGTCACCCCCGCCGAGGTGGACAGGCTCCTCGACATCCTCCTGCTCGACTGGCGCGACCCCAAGCTCTTTGAGGAGGACGCCGTCACGGTCCTGTGGGGGGCGCGCTTTGAGCACATCTCTTACTCGGTGGCGCCCCGCTACGACGACAGCACCGAGGAGACGGAGGAGGAGGCGTTCTCGCTCACCGACTCCCTCCACCGCCTCAGCGACATCCTCAGCACCGCCCCCGGCGCGCCGCCCCTCGCGCCGCTCGACGTGGAGGCGGACGAGGAGCGGCGCGCGACGCTGGCGCGGGCGGCGCAGCTCAACGAGCGCGAGCTGCTCGAGAAGCTCATCTCCGTGGCGCAG
Source organism: Deltaproteobacteria bacterium (assembly GCA_016874875.1). Classification (GTDB taxonomy): domain Bacteria; phylum Myxococcota_A; class Bradymonadia; order UBA7976; family VGTA01; genus VGTA01. The sequence continues at coordinate 1,632 of VGTA01000764.1, forward strand.
GTCGCCTATGGGGGGCAGGGGCGCGCCGGGCGCGGGCGCGCCCTTGAGCTCGTGGACCAGATCGCGCAGCTGTTCGCGCAGAATCGTGGCGCTCTGCTATGAGGCGCAGGACGCCCCCCTCGCGCTCAAGGTCTTTGAGACCGCCTGGGCGCACGAGGACCGCGACGTGCGCTACGAGGCGCTCCGCGCCCTCCCCGAGGCGCTCCGGGGCGCGCCGGCGGTGGTGGACGCGTGCTTTGAGGGCCTCGGGGACTCCTACGGAAAGGTCCGCAGCCTCGCCATCGTGGCGCTCTCGCAGGCGCGCAGCGACGAGGGGCGCGCTCGCCTCGCCGCCGCGCTCGACGGCGAGGCCGCCGCCGCCCTCGAGCCCCTCGAGCTCGGCAAGCTCTACGTGGCCGCCGCCCTCGCCGGCGTCCCCCACGCCCTCTTTGAGGAGCGCCTCGGCGGCGCCCTCGGCGGGCTGCTCGGGGGGCGCGCCCGGGGGTCGCGCGTGGCGGCGCTCCTGGGCCTCGCCTGCGCCTCCACGAGCCCCGAGCGCGCCCCCGCCGCGCAGGCCACCCTCGAGCGCGAGGCGGGGCGCGTGCTCGGCGCCGCCCTCGACAAGGAGGCGGCGCGCTGGGGCCTCGCTTATCTCCGCGCCGCCCCCAAGGGGCGCGAGCAGGCCGCCTACGAGCTCTTCTACCGCGGCGTCCTCGCCCCCCCCGCCCCCGCCCCCGCCGCCCCCGCGCCTCAGAGGTAGCGTCGATGTCCGCGCAGCGCCCCCCCGCC
>VGTA01000765.1 GCA_016874875.1 Deltaproteobacteria bacterium
GCGCGCTGGGGCCTGGTGGGGGCGGCGGGGGCGGGCGTGGAGTGGCGCTGCGCGAGCCGCCTCTCCCTCGGCGCCGGCGTGGAGCTGAGCGCGCGCTGGAGCCCCTGGGACGCCGCCGCCCCGTCGCGTGTGTGGCTCTCGGCGCTGGCTTGGGCGTCGTACAACCTGTACATAAAACTCTTCTGAGGCGCTCGCCCCCGTCGCGCGCCCCGCGCCTTGACAGCCCCCCGCGCGAGCTTAGGGTCTGAGCGGCGCGAGGCGCCCGGCGCGCCGCCACCCCCCCTGGGGCGCACGACCACAGGCGCACAGGAGCACCCCCATGAACATCGACCGCTACACCGCCGCCGCCCGCGAGGCGATCAAGGAGACCCTCACCGCCGCCAAGCGCCGCAAGGCGCCTGAGGTGGGCACCCTCGACCTCCTCTCCGCCCTCCTCGCCCGCGAGGACGGCGCCCTCCCCCGCGCCCTCGAGGCGACGCGGGTGGACCGCCACGCCCTCCACGCCTCCGTGGACCAGCGCCTCGACCGCGCCCCCCGCGCCTACGGCGAGCAGAACCCCGCGGCCAGCGCCGCCTTCGCGCAGGCGCTCGCCGCCGGGGAGCGCGTGGCGGCCCGCATGGGCGACAGGTACACGGCCACCGAGCACCTCTTCGCCGCGCTCTTTGAGGACCGCGAGGCGGGGGACCTCCTGCGCGCGCAGCGCCTCACCCTCGACGGCTACCTCCGCGCCCTGCGCGACACCCGCGGCCCCAAGGTCGTGGACTCCGCCAACGCCGAGGAGCGCCACCAGGACCTCGACCGCTACACGCGCGACCTCACCGCCCTCGCCGACGCCCACAAGCTCGACCCGGTGATCGGGCGCGACGACGAGGTGCGCCGCGTCCTGCAGGTGCTCCAGCGCCGCACCAAGAACAACCCCGTCCTCGTGGGCCCCCCCGGCGTGGGCAAGACGGCGATCGTGGAGGGCATCGCGCAGCGCATCGCCGCCGGCGACGTGCCGGAGTCCCTCAAGGGCGCGCGCGTCCTCAGCCTCGACCTCGCCGCCCTCCTCGCCGGCGCCAAGTACCGCGGCGATTTCGAGGAGCGCCTCAAGGGCGTCCTCGAGGCGGTGCAGCAGGCGGCGGGGGAGGTGATTCTCTTCATCGATGAGCTCCACACCCTCGTGGGCGCCGGCGCCGGCGAGGGGGCCATGGACGCCTCCAACATGCTCAAGCCCGCCCTCGCCCGCGGCGAGCTGCGCTGCGTGGGCGCCACCACCCTCGACGAGTACCGCAAGCACATCGAGAAGGACGGCGCCCTCGAGCGGCGCTTCCAGCCCATCGCCGTGGACGCCCCCACCCCCGAGAGCGCCCTCTCCATCATGCGCGGCCTCAGGGAGCGCTACGAGGTCCACCACGGCCTCCGCATCAGCGACGCGGCGCTGGTGGCCTCGGTGCGCCTCTCGCACCGCTACCTGCCCGGGCGGCAGCTGCCCGACAAGGCCATCGACCTCATCGACGAGGCGGCCAGCGCCCTGCGCCTCCAGCTCGACAGCCAGCCCAAGGAGATCGACGACCTCAGCCGCAAGGTCACCCACCTCGAGCTCGAGCACATGAGCCTGTCGCGCGAGGACGACAAGGAGAGCGGCGCGCGCGCCGAGGAGCTGCGCCGCCAGCTCGCCGCGCACAAGGAGGAGCTCGACCGCCTGCAGCGCGAGTGGCGCGCCGAGCGCGGCGCCCTCGACGCCCTCAGCGCGCTCCGCGAGGAGCGCGAGGGGATCGGGCGCGAGGAGGAGCGCCTGCACCAGACCCTCCCGCAGCTGCAGAGCTACGCCGAGCGCGAGCAGGCCTACCAGCGCCTCGGCGCCCTGCACGCGCAGCGCGAGCAGCTCAAGGCGCGCCTCGCCGACGCGGAGCGCGACCTCGAGGGGCGCGAGTCGCGCTTCCTGCGCCAGACGGTGACCGCCGACGACGTGGCGGACGTGGTGTCGCGCTGGACCGGGGTGCCCGTGGCGCGGCTGGTGGGCGGGGAGGCGGAGCGGCTGCTGCGCCTCGAGGAGGGGCTGAGCGCGCGCGTGGTGGGGCAGCGCGAGGCGGTGGAGGCGGTGGCGCGCGCCACGCGCCGCGCGCGCTCGGGGCTCTCCGACCCCGACCGCCCGGTGGGGGCGTTTCTGTTGCTCGGGCCCACGGGGGTTGGCAAGACGGAGCTCGCCAAGGGGGTGGCGGCGCAGCTCTTTGATGATGAGCGCGCGCTGGTCAGGATCGACATGAGCGAGTTTATGGAGCGCCACGCGGCAGCACGCCTGATCGGGGCCCCCCCGGGCTACGTGGGCTACGACCAGGGCGGGCAGCTCACCACCGCCGTCAAGCAGCGCCCCTACAGCGTAGTGCTCTTCGATGAGGTGGAGAAGGCGCACCCG
>VGTA01000766.1 GCA_016874875.1 Deltaproteobacteria bacterium
CGCCCCTCGCCCTCCTCTGCGCCGCCCTGCTCTCCTCCTGCGCGCGCGCGCCCTCCTCCGCCCCCTCCAAATCCGCCTCCTCCTCCTCCTCCTCGTCCGCCCCCGCCGCCGCGAGCGCCCCAGCGCCCGAGGCGGAGGCGCAGGAGCCCGCGGCGGAGGCGGAGGCGGCGGCGGAGAGCGCCCCCCCCGCGGCAGATGTGGGGACGAGCGCCCCCGCGCTCCCCGCGCCGAGCCCCGCGCCGATCAGCCCGCTCCCCACGCCCCCTAAGAAGATGAGGGTCGCCCAAGACCCCAACAAAACCTATAAAAAGAAGGACACGCAGCAGGACACGCAGCAGGACACGCAGCAGAACACGCAGCAGGAGATGGCGCCGGGGGGCGGGGGGGGCGCTCTGCGCGCGCCGCCTGAGCCCTCCTCCCCGCCTGAGCGGGCGACGCCGTCGAGCGGCGAGAGGCTCGCGCAGGAGCTCTACGCTGCGCTCTACGAGGACCTCGAGCGCGGCGCCCTCCGCGCCCTCCTCGGGAGCCGCGGCGAAAGCGCGCTCTTTAACGAGGACGCCATCAAGGCGCGCGACCTGATCCGCGCCGGCAACAACGCCCTCCGCGCCCGCGACTACCCCACGGCGGTCAAGAGCTTTGAGGGCGCCTACGACCTCGACCGCACCGAGACGCCCCTCCTCCTCAAGGGCCTCGCCCACCTCCACGCCGCCCGCCTCAGCCCCGCCCCCCTCAGCCCCGCCCAGCGCGCCCACTGCCACGCCGCCCTCCTCGCCCTGCAGTCCTACCTGAGCGGCTGCGAGCGCTGCGAGGGCAACGAGCGCCTCAAGGCGCGCGTGGCGCAGGCGCTCGAGAGCGCCGCGGCGGGCTGCGGGCGGGCGGCGGAGCTCAAGACCTCGCCCACGCGCGCCCTCCTCGCCGTGGGGGGGCTCCCGATGGGCGAGAGCGACGCGCTCCTGCGACTCCCCGCCGCTCCCCTCGCCGTCTCGGCGTGGCGCGGCGCGCTCAGGGCTGAGGGGGCGCTCGGCGCGGGCGTCACCTCCTACCAGCTGACCCTCAAGCCCACGCGGGCGGCGCGGGCGCAGCTCTCCGCCCGCCTCCTCTGCGCCCGCCCCCCCGCCCTCCTCCCCTGCGGCGACGCCGCCGCCCCGGGCGACCTCCTGCGCGTGGAGGTGACGGCGAGCGCGGAGGCGCTGCTCTACCTCGTGGGCGAGGACGCGGCGGGCGCCCTGCGCCCCCTCTGGCGCGGGCGCGGCGGCGCGGCGCCCCTGCTGGCCAAACGCGCGCAGCACGTCCCCTCCCTCGACGCCCTCCTCCTCGACGACGCCCGCCCCCTCAGCGCGGTGTGGGCGGTGGTCGCCCTTGAGCCCCTCCCCGCCCTCGCCGCCCTCGCCGCGGGGGAGGAGGGCGCGCCGCAGTCGGCGCGCGCGTGGCTCTCGGCGCGCCCCCCGCGCGCCCCCGCCCGCCTCGCCGCGGTCGCCGCCGCCCCCGTCACCCTCCCCGCCCCCGCCGTCGTCCGGTGGGCGCTCCGGGCGCCTTGAGGCGCGCGCTGGCGGCGGGGGCGGCGCGCGCGCTCGTGGGGGCGGCGCTCGTGGGGGCGGCGCTCGTGGGGGCGGCGCTCGTGGGGGCGGCGCTCGTGGGGGGCGCGGCCCGCGCCGCGCCGCCGCCCCCGCCGCGCGTGGCGGTCCTGGCGCTCCGCAACGACGCCGACCTCCACCCCCGCGAGGCGCGCTCGCTCACCGAGGTGGCGCTCGGGGAGCTCGCCGAGCGGCTCGGGGAGCGCTACGCCGTGGTCAGCGCCGAGGACCTCGCCCCGGGCGTGAGCGCGCGCCCCTGCGTGGAGCGGGGGGCGCGCTGCGAGGCGGAGCGGCGGCGGTCGCTCGACGTGGAGTTCGTGGTCTCCGGCGCCCTCACGCGCCTCGGGCGCTCGTGGCGCGCCTCGCTCAAGGTCTACCGCCAGCGCGACGCCCGCCTGCTCGGCGCGCGCGCCGGGGTGTCGGCGGCGGTGGAGGGGCTCGCCGCGCAGGCGCGCCACGCCGCCGCCGCCGCCGCCGCCCTCATCGACCCCGCCAGCGCCCCCCCCGAGGAGGTCGCCACGCGCGCCCTCGCCGCCCTCCGCGCCGAGGCGCCGGGCGACCCCGCCCTCTCCGCCGCCCTCGCCCGCCTCGACGCCGAGCGCCGCGTGCGCGAGGCGGTGGAGGGGGCGGCGGCGGAGACAGCGGCGGCGGAGACAGCGGCGGCGGAGACAGCGGCGGCGGAGACAGCGGCGGCGGAGACAGAAGCGGCGGAGACAGACGCGGCGGAGACAGACGCGGCGGAGACAGACGCGGCGGAGACAGCGGCAGCGGAGACAGAAGCAGGGGAGACAGCGGCAGCGGAGGCAGAAGCGGCG
>VGTA01000767.1 GCA_016874875.1 Deltaproteobacteria bacterium
GGGCTGCGGCGAGGGCTGTGGCGCGCGCTGAGGCGCGGGCTGAGGCGCAGACCGAAGAGCTGCCCGAGGAGCGGGCGGCGGCGCCGGCGGGGTGGCGAGGAGGTGCGCGAGCGAGGAGGGCAGCTCCCCCCGCGCCCCCGCCGCGAGCAGGGCGCGCACGAGGGGCTCAGAGACCTGAGCGCCATCAAGCGGGTTGAGGGCCATGCTGAGCGGCGTGCTCCCGAGCACGGTCTCCGCGTTCACCTTAGCGCCGCGCTGAAGGAGGGCGCGCGCCACCTCGGGGTCCGCGAAGCGCGCCGCGAAATGGAGGGGGCGCATACCGAAGTCGTCGCAGACCTCAAGGTCACCCAGCCCCGCCGCGCACCTCAGCGCCGCCGCGGAGTCCCGGCGGGCGAGCGCCTCATGGAGTCGCTCAAGGAGCTCATCGCTCATCATCGTGCATTCATCTGATCCGCGTGATACTCAAAGGCTCACACACGTGTGGCGGCGCCTACGCGCCTACTTAAAGAGGTCAAAAGCAGACTATGTCAAACATCAGAGATTCCCTCAAGCCATACTTTGAGGGCTTCAATGAGCTGCGCGAGGAGCTCGGGGAGACTCTCAAGGGCTGGGACACCCCCGTGGTGGTGGTCTTTGGACCTCAGAACGCCGGCAAGAGCACGCTGCTCGAGCGGCTGGCGATGATGTCGCTCTTCCCTAAAGGGGAGGGGCTCTGCACGCGCGTCCCCGTCCGCATCCGCCTGCGGACGGGCGACGCGAGGCCCCCCAAGCTGAGCGTCTGGGGACGCAGAGAGGAGGGGGAGCAGAAGCTCGACGAGCGCGCCGTGAGCGCGCCGGCGATCTCCAACGAGATCACCACGCTCATGACGCGCCTCGTGACTGAGACGCACGCGGGGGGGCGCGCGGTGCGCGCCGACAGGCTCATTCAGGTAGAGAGCTGGGGCCCCGACCTCCCCAACCTCGACCTCGTGGACCTGCCGGGGATGGTGGTGGCGGGGAAAAGAGAGGACGCGCCCAACCTGCCAGAGCAGACCTACGACCTCACGCTGCAGATGATCGACGAGCTCAAGGAGCGGGCGATCTTCTTGGCGGTGCGCGAGGCGTCACAGGACGTGGAGCAGTCGCTCACGACCAAGGTCTTGGCCGCGCGCCCCGAGATCCGAGACCGCTGCATGGGCGCCCTCACCAAGTGCGACAAATCGCCAGACGAGACGATCCAAGAGCAGCTCACCGCGAGCGCGGAGTGGAGCCTGAGCTGCGGCTACGTGGCCACCATGAACAAGCCCGAGGCGGGCCAGACGCTCGAGCGGCTCGCGGCGGCGGAGCGGGAGTGGTTTTCGAGGGCGCCCGCGCGCAAGGCGCTGCTCGACGAGGGGCGCGCGGGGTGCGACCAGCTCGTCAAGAAGCTCACCGCCCTCTACCACGACTACCTGAAGCGCAGCTGGGCGCCGCGCACGCTCACGCGCCTCGCCGTCGCCGCCAAAGAGCGCGCGCGCGCCAGAGAGGAGCTCGGCCCCGTGGTGTCCACCCCGCCGAGCCGAGGGCACGTCCAGGCGCTTGAGCGTCTGACGCGGCAGGCCGCGGAGGAGGCGCGCGAGCGCTCCGTGGCGTGGAGCGTGGAGCGCGTGCAGGCCCTCAGCCCGTGGCGCGCCGCCGGCGCGCCGGCGTGGATCGCCGCAGCGAAGGAGCGGGGGGCGGAGGACGTCACCGTGGACGCGGCGGGGTTTACGCGTGAGGGGTTTCACCCTGAGCGTGGGCTTGAGGCGTGGTGCCTAGGGCTGCTAGAGCAGGTCGTGCGTGGCTTTGAGAGCGCCCTTGAGGCTGAGCTTCAGGGTCGCCTGAGCAGAGATCGCAAGGGGCTAACGCCGTGGAGCGAGCTGCGCCTAGGGCGCTTCCCAAACCTAGTGGCGCGCTTAGTGGGCGAGCAGCGGGCGACGGTCACGCCGATGTGCGGTCGCGCCCGCGCCCACCTCGCCGCGTGGCTCGGGCGCTGCTTGGAGGAGCGCGTGAGCTTTGAGGGCGACGCGGTGGTCGTGCGGGGGGGGGCGCGCCTGCTGCACGGGGCGCTCGTGGTGTTCTTGCGAGAGGTGGCGGCGTGGCGGTGGGAGCCGCGGTGGGAGGTGTTGAGCGCAGAGGCGGGGCTGTTCTTGGATAAGGAGCAGGAGGAGCGGGCGCGCTTGTTGGGTGAGGAGGAGAAGATCAAGGCGACGCGAGCTCGCCTGGCGGGCTTGTTCCCTGACGTGAAGGGTGAGGCCCCTGTCGCCCCCACGCCGCCCGTTGAGGCCCCGCGCGCTGGGGAGGTGCGCTGCTTTCAGGCGCAGGGGGCGCCGGATGTGTCGATGGCGTTTTGCCCTGCGGGGGAGTTCGAGATGGGCTCTCCGCATCAG
>VGTA01000768.1 GCA_016874875.1 Deltaproteobacteria bacterium
GCGGGGGCGGCGCGCTGGGGGGAGCGCCTCGCGCCGCCGCCGGCGGCGGGGGGGGCGGTGGTGCGCCTCTTGGCGGTGTCGCTGGAGGGGGGGGCGTGGCTCGTGGCGGAGCTGGCGGACTCGAGCGCGTGGCTGGCGCCGCTCGCGCCGCGCGGGGAGGGCGGGCCGGGGGCGGAGGGGGCGTGGGCGCGCCTGCCGCTCCAGGGGCCGGTGTCGCTGGCGCCCCTCGGGGCGCGGCTCCTGCTCGGGGGGCTCGACGCGCCGGGGGGACGCGCGGCGTGGGTCCACCTCAGCCCGCTGGCGCCGCGGGCGCTGGTGGAGGGCGCGCCCGTCTCTGTGGCCCCGGCGCCCTGGCCGGCGCCGAGCGCGGTGGGGGCGCTGGCGGGGCGCGGGGTGCTGCGGTTTGATGAGGCGGGGCAGTGCGTGGGGCTCGACGCGCAGCTGGCGCCCGTGAACTCCAACCCCTGCCTCGCGGGGCGCGCGTGGCTGGTGGAGGGCGCGCAGGGCGCGCTCCTCGCCTACGTGCGCCCGGGGGAGGAGGCGGTGCGCGTGAGTCCCCTCCATCAGGCCGACCTCGCCGCCAGCTATGAGGTGGGGCGCCTGCGCGCGGACGGGGAGGCGCTCGTGGGGGCGTCGCTGGCGCCGCTGCCCCACAGCCTCCCGCTCGTGGCGCGCCGCCTCGCGGCGGAGTCGGACGGGCTCCTGCGCGATCGCTTGATGTTCGTGGAGGCGGAGGGGCTGTGGGTGTCGGAGGAGGGGTGGGACCGCTGGCCCTATGAGGGCGCGCGCCTCGCCGCCCGCCGCGGGGAGCGGGCGTGGGTGTTTGTGTTCGAGGAGGGGGCGCCGCCCCGCCCCGTGGAGGTGCCGCTGCAGGTGAATCTCTTCCGCGAGCGCGCGCCGTTCGGGTTCTCCCTCGACCCCTCCTGCCGCCCCTCGCCGGAGGTGTGCGATCAGCTCGACAACGACTGCGACGGCGTGGACGACAACAAGGTCTGCTGCGCGCCCTTCCGCGAGCCGCTCCGCGCCCTCTTTCAGCCCCTCGCGCCCCCCTCCGACTTTTTCGTCTCCGACGTGGAGTTCGCCGACGCCTCGCGCTTCGTGTTCCGCACGGGGGAGGCGCGCTGGGAGGCGTGGGGCTTCTACTACCCCACGAGCACGCGCGGGGCGCTGATGGCGTCGTTTGGGCTGATCGAGGGGGCGCGCGACGCGCTGGGCTGGACGGCGGCGGGGGGCTACAGCGCCCTCGTGGCGCGGGACGCGGCGGGGGCGTGGCGGGTCTTTTGGAATCACAGCAGCCCCACCGCCGCGCTCAAGCCCCCCGAGCTGCTCGGCTGCGACCGCGCCCTCGCGCTGGGCACGCTCGGCTACGCGCCCACCGCCGCGAGTCCGTTCGTGGTGTGCGCCGACAAGGTGGTGCACGTGCGCGCCGACCGCGACCCCGTCACCGACGCGCTCCTCCCCGTCACCCCCTACCCCGCCCCCCTCAGCCCCTTCCCGCCCCTCGCGTGGGCCACCACCACGCGCCACGAGTCGCGCGGGGAGTCGTCGTTCACGTTCGCCTTTGAGAGTCTGGCGGGGACCTGGGAGGTCAACAAGCTCTCCGTGACGCTGTCGGCGGGGGCGCTCAACTTTCAGCTCCCCACCAGCCTCAGCGCGCGCCTCGGCTACGGCGGCGCGGAGCGCCCGGCGCCGATCTACCTGCACCGCGACGACGCGCCGGGGGTGCCGGGGGTGTTCCCGGTGCTCCAGATTCGCGACTCCGTGCGCCCCGACCCCGCCGCGCCGCGCCCGCGCGAGGGCTACGTGCCCGCCGAGGCGCGCGTGCACCTGCCGAGCGGCGGGGCGCGGGGGGCGGCGGGGTGGCGGGGGGTGATGCTGGGGGGGGACGCCGATGAGGTGCAGTACGCGGAGCTGCAGGGCAAGCTGGTGGCCTCGCGCCGCCTCAGCGACGACGAGGTGGGCTTCTGGGCGGTGGACGTCGATCAGTACGAGGAGCTCAACCTGTGGTCCACGGCGCCCGCCGTCGTGTGGCGCGCCCCCACGGGGCCGAGCGGGGCGGCGCAGATGCGCTGGCGGCTGATTCGCGGCGACTACTACAACTACATCAGCGTCCTCGCCCCCCACGCCCTCGGCGCCGGCGCGCAGGGCGGGGATGTGTGGTCGATCACGCTCTACTCGGTGCTTCAGTGCAGGCGGTGATTCCCCCGGCGCCCCCCCCGGCGCCCTTGAGCCGCGCGGCGCGCGAGGCGCTCATCCGTGAGCACGCGCCGCTCGTGGACCGCGTGGCGCGCCGCGCGCTCCTCCGGCTGCCGCCGAGCGTGCAGCTCGATGACCTCAAGAGCGCCGGCATGGTGGGGCTGATCGACGCCATCGACAAGTTCAGC
>VGTA01000769.1 GCA_016874875.1 Deltaproteobacteria bacterium
GCGGGGGGGGGGGGGTGGGGGTGGGGGGGGGTGGGGGGGGGGGGGGGGGGGGGGGGGGGGGGGGGGGCGGGGGGGGGGGGGGGGGGGGGGGGGGGGGGGGGGGGGGGGGGGGGGGGGGCGCGCTCTTGGCGGAGGCGCCCGCGCGAGTTCGGCGATCAGCGCTTTTTGCTGAAACCGCTGTGCGATTTAGGTTATCTTGCGCTCCCCTCCGCCCCGCTCCCCTTGGCTCATGACGTCGCGCCCCCATCCCACCCACGTCCTTGATTCTCTACGCGAGTCTCTACGCGAGTCTCTATGCGCGCCCCTCGCGCGGCGGGCGCTGCGACTCCTGCGACCCCTGCGCGCGCTAGGCGCCGCCCTCGCCTGCGGCGCCTGCTCGTTCGTAGAGTTTGAGCCGAGCCCCTACTCCCCCCGGCGGCTCGAAGTGGTCTACTCGGCGCAGGAGGACGTCACGTTCCTCTCGTGGCGCCTGCGCGACAGCGCCGACCTCAGCCTCGTGCGCTTTGAGTACTGGGACCTCGCCGAGGGGGCGTGGGCGCCCCTCACGCCCTCGCGCGCCTTGTTCCCCGCCGCCCCCTACGCCTGCGGCGACGGCGACGTCTGCCTCCAGTTCCAGCTCGCGGGGCGCGCCCTCTGGCCCGAGAGCGCCGACCCGAGCGCCCCCCCGCCCCTGCGCGCCCTCCACGAGGAGGGCGGGGTCTTTGGGCCGCTCGACCTCCGCCAGCGCGAGGTGGACGTCACCTTTGACGTGGACCCCATCGCCATCGACCTCAACGTCCGCTTTGACCCGCGCCGCTACGACTGGTTCGCCGAGAGCCGAGTCCCCCTCAAGCGCTCCTACGAGTGGCGCCTCGCCGCCAGCGCCGCCGCCACGGGCGAGGAGGACGCCGCCGCCCACACGCGCGACGCCTGCGGCGACGACCTCCCGGGCCCCTGGCGCCCCCTCAGCGCGCCCACGCTCCCGGAGGGGTGGGTGGAGGGGGGGCGCTGCCTGCGCGCGCGCCCGCGCCGCGCCGACGGGGGCGGGGCGCGGGTGGTCGCGCCCCTGCCGCCGAGCGCCACGCTCGCCGGGCGCGACCTCCGCTTCCGCCCCCGGCGCCTCACGCCGCGCGCCTTCCTGATCACGCTCACCGACCTCAACGTGCGGAGCGAGAGCCGCTGCGCCACCCTCAAATCCGAGATTCTGGGCGCCGTCCGCGACGCCTTCCGCCGCTTCCCGGCGGCGGCGCGGGCCGACCTAGGGGATTTTGTGCCCCTCGCCCCCCTCGACGCGCAGCCCCTCAGCGCCTGCCGCCAGGACGCCGACCGCCTCTACCCGATCACCGCGCTGCTCTCGGCGGTGAAGGGCGCGGTCAACCCGCTCGCCCCCGAGGAGGTGAGCCTGATTTTCGTGTACCTCAACAACAGCGATGACCCCCTCAGCGGCGTCGCCGCCGCGCAGTTCGCCACGCTGCTCGTGGAGCTCAACGCCCTCCCCAACCTCTACGTGTACGGCCTCGCCGTGGCCGGCGGCGCGGTCTCGGCGCTGCCGTGGCAGCGCTTTGTGCCCTGGCGCGCCCGGGAGTCGTCGTCGTTTAAGGACGCCATCAAGAATCTCTCCAAGAGGGCGTTCCCGCTGCGGACCATGGACTTCGTGGCCGGCGAGACGCCCATCCCGCTCACGGCGCCCCCGGCCGTCAACTCGCCGCGCTCCTTTCGCCTGTGCGCGCTCACGCCCGATCGGCTCCTCTTTGTGCGCACCGACGAGGGCGACGTGGCGGACCGCGCGGCGCTCTTCTCGTGGGGGGTGGAGGACCCCGCGCTCTATGTGGACATCCCGCCTCAGAATCGGGTAGAGGACGCGGCGTACTTTGATGAGGAGCAGGGGGTGAGCTATGAGGTCTGCTCGCGCTTCTGCGACTACCCGTTCCGCAAGCGGGCGGGGGCGGATTTCCCGTCGTGGCGCGCAGCGACCGTCTGTCAGTGGGGGCCCTAGATGACTCATCACGCTGCCCGCGCCGCCCGCGCCGCCCGCGCCGCCCGCGCCGCCCGCGCCGCCCTCGCCGCCCTCGCCGCCCTCGCCGCCCTCGCCGCCCTCGCCCCGGGGCGCGCCGCGGCGCAGCGGGCGGCGCCCATCGTGCTCCCGGCGCTCACGCGCCCCACGATCCAGCAGCGCTTCGCCCCCCGCGACGGGGCGCTCAACCTGTGGCTCAGCGGCGGGGCGCACATCCGCGACGACTACTACACGTCCTTCGGGGGGGAGGTAGCGGCGTCCTACTTCGTGAGCGACGGGTGGGGGCTCGAGCTGCGCTACCGAGAGCTGTGGACGAATCTGAGCGACGAGGCGACCGCCCTGCGCGACCGCTACGGGCTGGTGCCCGACGCGCGCCCTCAGCGGCGCGGG
>VGTA01000770.1 GCA_016874875.1 Deltaproteobacteria bacterium
GGGTGCCGTCGTCGAGGAGGGGCGCGTAGGCGAGGGCGGCGCCGGGGTGCCAGGCCAGCAGGTCGAGCAGGGCGCGCAGGGGCCCGGGGAGCGCGGCGAGCGCCAAGGCGAGGGGCGCGGCGAGGGGCGCGGCGAGGGGCGCGGGGCTGGCGGCGTGGGCGCCGAGCAGGTCGAGGGCGCGCTCCACGGCGCCGGGGGCGGCGGGGGCCACCACGCGCAGGTCATAGGAGTCGGGGGCGAGCCCCGCCTCGCGCTCGAGGGCGCGGAGGGCGTCGAGGGCGCCGCCCACCTCGTCCACGAGGCCGCGCGCCCGCGCCTCCTCCCCCGTCCACACCCGCCCCCCGGCGAGGGGCAGGAGCGCGGCGCGCGGGAGGGCGGGGCGGCTGGCGCTCACGCGCTCCAAGAACAGCTCGTAGAGGTCGCCGAGCGCCTCCTCCACGCGCCGGCGCTGGGCGGGGGACCAGGGGGCGAGGGGGCTCTGCTCGCCGCCGCTCTCGGCGCTGCGGTAGCGGTAGTGTGCCACGCCGAGGCGCGCGAGCAGCCCGGAGAGGTCCACCTTGCCCCCAAAGACGCCGATGCTGCCGGTGAGGGTGGCGGCGCTGGCGAAAACGCGCCGCGCGGGGGCGGCGACGTAGTAGCCCCCCGAGGCGGCGAGGTCGCCCATGGAGGCGACGAGCGGCTTGCGCCGCGCGAGGCGCGAGAGGGCGCGCCACAGCTCATCGGCGTCGCTGATGGCGCCGCCGGGGCTGTCGACGCGCAGCAGCACGCCGCGCACGAGCGGGTCGCGCTCGAGGTCGTCGATGAGCGGCGCGAGGCCCGCCACGCCCACGCGCGCCCCCCCGGCGAGCCCCACCCCCTGCCCGATCTCCCCCACCACGTAGAGGGCGGCGAGGGCGGGGCGCTCTCCCCACCGCTCCTCGCGGGGGGGGGCGTAGGCGCGCAGCTCAAGGGCGCCGGCGCGCCTCAGGAGCCGCCGCTCGAGCTCCACGGCGTGCACCACCTCGTCCACGAGGCCCGCCTTGAGCGCCTCGCGCGCGGTGTAGGGGCCCCCCGCCACCCAGGCGTCCACCCGCGCCTGCACCCGCTCGCGCGGCGCGAGGCGAGGGGGCGTGGGCGCCGCGTGGGCCTCCCGCCCCCGCCCCGCCTCCGCCGCCAGGAGCGCGCGCGCCGCCTCGCGAGTCTCCACGAGGGCGGCGCGGGGGTAGAGGGCGGCGGAGAGGGCGCGGGCGCGCGCGGACACCAGGTGGGCGTGGTGGGCGGCGGCGGCGTCGGAGGGCTCCGCGCGGGTAAAGAGCTCAGGGGCGATCTTGTGCTCCCCCACCGCCACCACGTCGGCGCGCACGCCGAGGGCGTCGAGGGTGCGCTTCAAGTACAGGTGCTCCGACACCACCCCCGTCAGCCCCACCTCGGTGGTGGGGGTGACCCACACCTCATCGGCGGCGGCGGCGGCGGCGTAGGCGGGGGGGGGGAGGGCGGGGGCGAACACGTACACGGCGCGCCCGCCGTCGCGGAGGGCGCGGAGGGCGGCGGCGAGCTCCTCCGCCTGCGCCCAGCCGAGGTCGGGCGCCGCGAGCACGAGCAGGACGGCGCGCGCCGACGGGTCCGCGCGGAGGGCGTCGAGGGCGCGGAGGGCGGCGAGGAAGGGGGCGCGCGTGACGCCGCCGCCGAGCAGCCCGCGGCGCGCCTCGAGCTCGCTCGCGCCGCGCAGCGACACCACCACGAGCCCCGGCGCGGGGGGGGCGTCGAGGGCGGCGGGGGGGGCGGCGCGGAGGCGCGCGGAGAGGGCGAGGGCGGCGCCCGCCCCCCCGCCCACCTCCGCGCGCGCGCCCCACGCCCCCGCCCACGAGAGCGCCGCCGCCCACCCGCGCGCGCCGCCCGCGGCGCCCCCCTCCACGCGCCCCTCCGCCCCGAGGCCGCGCCACAGCGGCAGGCGCCCGCTCACGCGCCAGTCGCCGCCCCCCGCGCGCGGGCGGAGCGCCCCGCCCACCGCCAGGGCGCCGAGGGCGCCGCCGAGCCCCGCGAGGGGCCGGAGCGCCGCCGTGAGCGCGAGGGGGCCAGCGCCGAGGGGGGCGGGGGCGAGGAGGTCGCGCAGGGCGACGCCGAGGCGCAGCCAGGGGGCGGGCTCGTAGGTGAGGCCGAGGGGGACGCGCCACCCCGCGCCGCCGCGCGCGTCCCCCCAGGCCGGGTCCGCCGCCTCGCCGAGCCAGGCGAGCGCGACGCCGAGGCGCAGTGCGGGGGAGAGGGCGAGCTGGTGCCCCCACGCCCCGCCGCCCCGCCAGACCGCGGCGCCCATGGCGTAGGGGTCGGCGAGGGGGGCGCTGAGGGCGAGGGCGAAGGGGGCGCCGCCGAGTCGCGCCCCCCCAAAGCCAGAGGCGCGGAGGG
>VGTA01000771.1 GCA_016874875.1 Deltaproteobacteria bacterium
GGGGGGGGGGGGCGAGCTGCGCGAGCG
The DNA here is from genome assembly GCA_016874875.1 of Deltaproteobacteria bacterium. Lineage (GTDB taxonomy): Bacteria > Myxococcota_A > Bradymonadia > UBA7976 > VGTA01 > VGTA01. The sequence continues at coordinate 28 of VGTA01000771.1, forward strand.
TGAGGCTGAGGCAGAGGTCGCGGCGCGGGAGGCGCGCCTCGGCGTACTCGCGGGCGAGGCGGCTCAGGCGCGCCAGCGCCGCCTCGCGCGCCGCCGCCCCCGCCGCGCCACCGCCGCGCGCCGCAGAGAGCTCCGCGCAGGCGGCGCGCACGCACGAGTAGAGCGCCCACCCGTAGGCGCGCGTCACGGGGCGCGACTGCGGGGCGGCGCCAAAGGCGTGGCGCGCGAGGTCGAGGGCGCCCTTGAGGTCCCCCGCCGCGCGGAGCGCCTCCACGCGCTCCGCCCAGCGCGGCCCGGGGCGCCCCGCCGCCGCCCCCCTCCCGCTACTCCGCCCCGCCACCGCCGCGCCCCTCGCGCCGCGCGCGCCCCCCCTCCACCTCGATGCCCTCGAGCCACAGCACCTGCAGCGCGTTGGTGGTGGTGGCGACGCCGGGCTTGAGCTGGTAGTCAAAGGTCAGGCGCTCGCCGTCGAACACGTCGCTGAAGTGGGCGCAGGTCACGCGCCCGGGGTGGAGCGCCTCGAGGGCGGCGAGGTCGAGGTCGTGGGTGGTGATGATGCCGGCGGCGTGGGGGGCGGCGAGGAGGCGCTCGGCGATGGCGCGGCTGGCCAGGCGGCGCTCGCGGCTGTTGGTGCCGCTCAGCATCTCGTCCACCAGGTAGAGGACCGGGCGCGCCGCCGTGGCCCCCTCCGCCCGCTCGATCACCTCGCGGATGCGGCGCACCTCGGCGTAGAAGCGGCTCCAGCCCTGCCCGGGGTCGTCGGTGACCTGGATGCAGGTGGCGAGCTCAAGAGGCGCGAGGGTGAGGGCGCGGGCGCAGGCGGGCGCCCCGGCGAACGCGAGGGTGGCGTTGGCGCCGAGGGCGCGCATAAAGGAGCTCTTGCCGCTCATGTTGCTGCCGGTGATGAGCACAAACGACGCGCGTGAGCCCTCAGCGCCCCCCGCCGCCTCCCCGGCGGCGCCCAGCGTAAAGTCATTGGCGCGGCGCGTGGCGGCGGCGAAGAGGGGGTGGGCGAGCGCCTCGGCGCGGGCGAGGGGGGCGCGGGGGTCGAGGTCGAGGGCGGGCCAGGCGTAGGCGGGGTGGTCGTGGGCGAACGACGCCACCGCCGAGAGCGCCTCCCAGTCATAGAGCAGCGCGAGGTCGCGGCGGACGCGGGGGCCGTGCTCCGCGCGCCACGCCCACGCCCGCACCCCGTGGCGCAGCTCCCACAGCAGCCCGATCGACAAGAGTCCATAGAGGAGGGCGCTGTGGCGCACCGCCAGCGCCTCCGCCGCCCCCGCCACCGCCCGGAGGCGCGCCGAGGGCGCCCCGCCCTCTAGGAGCGCCGCGCGCCAGCGGGCGAGTCCCTCCTCCTCGCCCCCCGCCCCCCCGCGCTCGAGCAGCTCAAAGCAGCGCCCGAGGCCCCGGAGCGGCTCATGGAGGTCACCGGTGAGCGGCAGATAGACGGCGGAGAGGCGGCGCGTGGTGTAGAGGTAGAGGGCGAGCTGGAGGCCGAGCGTGGCCTGCCAGGCGGTGACGAGGTCAAGGGAGAGCGCCAGCGCCCCCTGCGCGAGGGTGGCGGCGGCGAGGAGCTGCCCGAGGGCGCTGAGGGCGCCCCAGCCGCGCGGCACGGGCTCACCGCGCTCCGCCCAGCGCGCGAACGCCTCGAGGTCCGCCTGCTGCGCGCTCCCCCCGCGCCCGGGGCGCGCGCTCAGGCGCGCCTCCACCTCCACGCGCACGCGGAGTCGCCCGCGGGCGACGAGGGCGCGCGCGGAGGCCTGGCGGGCGGCGAGGCGGGCGTCGGCGTCGGCGCCGGGGGGCCCGTCGAGGGGCCCGCGCCCCTCCCGCAGGAGCGCCCCGCGCAGGAGCGCCGCGAGGCGCGCGCGCGACCCGGCGAGGCGCGCGGCGCCTAGGAGCTTAAAGAGGCTGCCGCCCTCCCCCACCACGAGCAGCTCGCGCTCCTCCGCGCGCGCCGCGGGCGGGTCCGCCGGCTCCGCCAGCTCCGCCCACCGCTGCCCCACCCGCGCCGCCGCCGCCCGATGCGCCGCCGCCGCCGCCGCCGCCCGCGGCGCGAGGGCATAGAGCGCGCGGTGCCACCACATCGCCACCCCGAACCCCACCGCCCCCCCCGCCGCCACAGGCCCCATCACCCCCCAGGCGCGGTCATACCACCCCGAGAACAGCGCCCCCGCCCCCACCACAAACAGCACAAACCGCGCAAACGCCACCCGCCCGATCCGCGCGTCCAGCCGCGCCGCCAGCCCCTCACACCGCCGCGCCGCCCGGAGGTGGAGCCCCTCAGCGCCGGAGGGGGGCGCGGCGGGCGCGGCGGAGGGGGGCGCGGCGGGCGCGGCGGCGGGGGGCGCGGCGGGCGC
>VGTA01000772.1 GCA_016874875.1 Deltaproteobacteria bacterium
GGGGGGGGCGGGGGGGGGGGGGAGGGCGAACCGCGGCATCGGGACACGCGCTTTCACGGGGCGGGAGGAGGGACACAGACAGCTGAGCATGATGACCATCTATAGACAACTCAAGGGGCTTTAGGCTAGGTTTCGCACGCCTCCCCCCTACCGCCCCGCCCCGCCGAGGTCGACATGCCGCGCTCCCTGACGTCCACTCTGAGGGCCCCCCTGCTCGCCCTGCTCGCCGCGCTCCTCGTGGCGCGCGCGCCCTCCCCCGAGGCGCGCGCACAGAGCGGCGCGGACGTCACGGCGCAGGCGGTGGCGCTCAACAAGCGCGCGCAGGCGGCGGCGCAGGCGGGCAAGTTCGACGAGGCGGCGCAGCTCTACCGCCAGGCCATCGCGCTCATCGAGCACCCCGACCTGCTCGTGCGCCTCGCGCAGGTGCTCACGGTGCAAAGCGACCACAAGGGCGCCCTGTCGAGCTGCCAGCGCGCCCTCGAGTCGGACCTGCTGACGCCGCAGACGGAGACGGTGGCGCGCGAGTGCGTGCAGACGGCCAACGCGCGCCTCGACGAGGTGACGGCGGTGATCGACACCAACCCCACGGGCGCCTCCATCCGCCTCGACGGCGCGCCCATCGGGCTGACGCCCTGGCGCGGCGCGCTGCCCCCCGGGCGCCGCCAGTTTGACTTTGAGCGCGAGGGCTACCGCCCCGCCACCCGCCTCGTGGACGCCGTCAAGGGCTCCAAGGTCAACGTCCGCGTCCTGCTCCTCCCCAACAACATCGGCGGACTCATCACGCTGCGCAGCACCCCGGAGGGCGCCAACGTCCTCCTCGACGACGAGTTTATTGGGCAGAGTCCGATTCTCAACTTCCCCACGAGCGCCGGGCCTCACACGCTCAAGGTGGTGCTCCCCGGCTACAACCCCGAGCAGCGCCCCATCGTGATGAGCGAGGGGCAGAGCGCCGAGCTCTCGGTCTTCCTCAACCCCGAGCGCGGCAACCTCAGCGCCGCCGACCTGTGGCCGGCGTGGGCGATGATGGGCGCGTCGGGCCTGGTGGCGGCGCTCGGCGGCCTCACGGGCTCGCAGGCGCTCACCGCCCGCAACAACGCCGACCGCCTCGCGCGCAACGCCGTGCAGTACGACCAGTACAAGCTCCACATCAACGAGATGGAGACCTACCGCACCCTCTCTGACGCGCTGTGGGTGTCGAGCGGCGTCCTCCTCTCTGGGGGGCTAGTCTGGTGGATTTTCGCTAACTGAGCGCTAACTGAGCGCTGACTGAGCGCTGACTGAGCGCCGCCCTCCCCCCCTCGCCGCCCTCCCGACCCCTGCCCTCGCGAAAGGCCACCCATGCGCCCCAGCTCGACCGCCCCTCGGAATCCGCGTGCCGCCCTGCGCGCCGCCCTGCGCGCGCTCTCGCGCTCGAAGATCTTCGCGCTGCCCCTCGCGCTCTCCCTCGCGCTGCCCCTCGCGGCCCTGGGCGGCTGCTCAGAGGACGAGTGCCCCGCCGTGGGGGCGCGGTGCGTCAAGAGCTGCGCCGAGGGGTTTGTGGCGCAGTGCGTGGTCGCCAACCTGTGCGAGTGCGTCCCGGGGGGGGGAGGAGGGGGCGCGAGCGGGGACATGGAGCCGCCCCTCTCGGGGGGGACGGGGCCGCAGAGCTGCCTCCCGCCCGCCCCGGGCGCCCTCGCGCTCAACGAGCTCCTCGCCGACCCCGCCGGCGACGAGGGCGCCGAGGAGTTCTTTGAGCTCGTCAACCTCTCCGAGGAGGCGGTGGACCTCGCGGGGCTGCGCGTGGTCTACAACGGCAGCGACAAGGTGCGCTTCTCGTCGGGCTGCATGGCGCCCAAGAGCGCCGCGGCGCTCTTTGGGGACGAGGGGGCGTGGCGGTGGTCGTCCCCCCCCGGCGCGCTCGCCTACGAGAAGCTCGCCTACCGCTTCTCCAACTCCGCCGACTTCACCCTCGAGCTCGTGGACGCCCGCGGCGGGGTCCTCAGCGCCCTCGCCGGCGAGCGGTCGCTGATCCAGACGGGGGTGAGCGCCAACCGCGCCCCCGACCTGCGCGGCGAGGGCGTGGCGCGCCACGACGCGCTGTCGGGGGCGCCGATGTCGCCGGGCCTCTGCGCCAACGGCGCGCGCCTCGAGGACGACTGCGTGGGCGGGGACGGCGGAGCGCAGGCGGGCGCGCAGGCGGGCGCGGCGGGCGGCGCCACGCCCGCCGAGTGCGACCCCCCCGCCCTAGGCGACCTCACGCTCAACGAGCTCATGGCCAACCCCTCTGGCGCGGAGCCCAACGAGGAGTTCGTGGAGCTCGTCAACACCGCCCCGCGCGCCGTGAGCCTCGCCGGCGTCTCGCTCACCTACAACGGCGCGCAGAAGGTCGCCTTCTC
>VGTA01000773.1 GCA_016874875.1 Deltaproteobacteria bacterium
CCCCGTCCTCCCGCGCCCCCTCCCGCGCCCCCTCCCGCGCCCCCTCCCGCGCCCCCTCCCGCGCCCCCTCCCGCGCCGCCCTCCCCAGGCGCGCCAGTAGCTCCGCGCACGCGAGCGGGCGCTCCACGTAGTCCGCGGCGCCCGCGCGCACCAAGCGCACCGCCTCCGCCACCGCGGGCGTGGGGGCGAGCGCCACCGGGACGAGCTGGGCGGCGCGGGCGAGGCGCGTGAGGTCCTCCGCCCACGGGGCGCTCGCCGGGCAGAGCGCCACCACGTCCTCGGCGGCGAGGCCGAGGGCGGCGCGGAGCGCCTCGGGGGTGGGGCGCGCCGGCAGCGCGCTCGGGCGCAGCGCGCAGGTGAGCGCCAGCAGGTCCGAGTAGAGCGCCCAGCGCAGCGCGGCGGTCACGCGCTCGTCATCGCAGATGAGGGCGACGCGCGCGCGCGCTGGCGGGGGGGCGGGCGCGTGCGTAAGCGCAGGCGCGGGCGCAGGGGTGGCAGTGGGCGCGGGCATGGGCGCAAGCGTTGAGGCGGGCGCTAGGGAGGGCGCGGGCGCGGGCGCGGAGCGCGGCGGGGCTCGTCTCATGGGTCCTGCGGGGGCGGGGCGCCGCTCAGGGCTCCTCGTCGAGGTCCGCGCTCAGGTCGATGGCGCCGTCGGCGTCGCGCGTGAGCTGCGTGAGGCCGGGGTGCTGCGCCTCGAGGGCGTCGAGCTCGCGCGCGCCGGGCTCGAGCGCGTCGGGCTCGGGCGCTGCGGCGGGGGCGGCGCGGCGCTGCTGCGCCTCGCGCGCTGACTGGAGCTGGTCTACCACCATGTAGAGGGTGAGCTTGAGCTCGTCGTCGTCCCAGGGCTTGGTCAAGAAGCGCAGGACGGCGCCCTCGTTGATGGCGGAGATCACCATCTGCATCTCCGCCTGCCCCGTGAGAATCACGCGCCCGATCTCGGGGTACAGGAGGCGGCAGCGCTTGAGGAAGTCGAGGCCCGTCATCTCGGGCATCAGGTGGTCCGATAAGATCACGTCGGGGCGGCGCTCCATCGTCTTGAGCAGCGCGAGCGCCTCGGCGGCGGAGGCGGCGAAACTCAGCTCGTAGTCGCGGCGCAGCACGCGGCGCAGAGAGGAGCGGATGCTCTCCTCGTCATCGACGATCAGCAGGTGGGCGCTCTTGTCGCTCATGGAGACTCCTGTGAGGCGGCGCGGCGGAGGGCGCCGCAGGGGGGAGGCTAACGCGCGGCGGCGGGGTTGTAAAGCGCTCAGCGCGCCTCAGCGCCGAACCGCCGCGCCGCGCTCTCCACGAGCCCCTCGAGCGCGAAAAGGTCGCAGGCGTGGAGGGCGGAGGCGTCGATGGCGGTGACCTTCGACACCACGCGCGTGTCGGCGATGGCCTCCGAGACCGCCTCCAGCAGCCCCCTGCGCGGCAGGTGCGCCGGGCGCGGGCTGCCCTCGGCGCCGCTGGTCAGCAGCCGCAGCTGCGCCTCGAGCTCCTCGCGGCGCCAGAGCGTGAGGCGCCCCGTGAGGTCGGGGGACACCTTGACCGCCGCGAGCTCGGCGTGGGGGACGGTGACGCGCGACGCGCTCGACGAGAAGAAGCCCGCGGGGGCGTGCGCGGTGACGCCCTCCGGCCCCACCTCCACGCGCCCGGGCGCGCCCCCCCGCAGAGCGACGCGGAGGGCGGCGTAGGCGAACGTCGCGCAGAGCGCGGCCCCCAGCCACCCCGCGCTCCCCACGAGGCCAAGGCCGAGCGCGAGGGCGGCCCAGCCGGCCACGAACAGCGCGCGGCGGAGGCGGGCGGCGGGGGAGCGGTCCTCCCAGGTGACGAGCAGCCGCTCGCCGTCGCGCCGCACCGCGAGGGCGGAGGTGGGCGAGAGGGCGCCGGCGGCGAGGTCGTCGTCGTCGCCCGCCCGCGGGGGGCCGCCGGCGCGGGCGAGCAGCGCCTCGAGCTCCGCGGCGGGGTGGAGGCGGCGGGGCGGCAGCTCCACGTGGAGCTGCGTGTGGGCGGCGAGCTGCTCGAGCAGCCTGTGGGCGGCGCGCTCGCTCGACAGCGACGTGAGCACCCACCGCGCCCCGTCCTCCTTGGTGAGGTGGACGTCCCAGTGGACGCTCCGACTCGTGCGCCCGTTGCTGGTGCTGGTGCTCACGCGCCGCGTCAGGTCCACGCGCGAGAACGCCGCGTAGGGCAGCCGCGCGTCGGGGCTCATGAGGTCGCGCGGCTCGCGCACGCGCCTGCGGAAGAGGCGCACCTCGCGCGCCCCGTCGTCAAAGATGACGCTCTCGGGCATCCTGCGGTCCCAGAAGAGGAGCACCACGGCGGCCACGAGGAAGAGCAGCCCAAGGGCGAGGGCGGCGCCGCCGTAGCTGAGCCCGAGCAGCCACTCGGCG
>VGTA01000774.1 GCA_016874875.1 Deltaproteobacteria bacterium
CTCCCCCCTCGCGCCCCCCCCCCAGCTCGCCGCCTCCCCCTACGCCTACATCGGCGCGCGGTGGGCGCTCGACGCGGACGGGGAGGTGCCCTACGTGGTCAACGAGGCGCTGAGCGCCGACCTCAGCGACGCGCAGTGCCTTGGGGCGGTGCGGGGGGGCTTTGACGCGTGGAGCGCCCTTGAGTGCTCGCGCCTCCGCTGGCGCTACGACGGGCGCACCGACCGCGACGGCTGGGGGGAGGCGGACGGCGCCAACGTGGTGAGCTGGCGCGAGGCGTCGTGGGACGACTCCGCCGCCGCGCTGGCCATCACCTCCTCCATCTTTGACCTCCGCGGCCTCAGCGACACCGACATCAAGTTCAACGGCTTCCACCACCGGTGGGGGCTCGCCGCCGAGGGCGTGGGCGGGCGCGGGGCGGTGGACGTGCAGAGCGTGGCCGCCCACGAGGTGGGGCACGCCCTCGGCCTCGACCACTCCTCGACGCCGGGGGCGACCATGTGGCCCTCCACGGGCCCGGGCGACGCCACCCCGCGCACCCTCAGCCAAGACGACATCGACGGCGCCTGCGGGCTCTACGACTCGGGCGGGGCGGTCCCTGTGGCGCCGGGCGACCCGCCGCCGGCGGCGGGCGCGCGCCGCTTTGGGGAGAGCTGCGCGAGCGAGGCCTGCGCCGCCCCCGGCTTCTGCGTGAGCGACGGGGCGAGCGAGTACTGCTCGCGCTCCTGCGACCTCGGCGAGTCCTCGTGCCCCGCCGGCTACTACTGCGCGCAGCTGTCGGGCGGCAGCGGGGCGTGCGCGCGCGGCGCGGACCCCGCCACGCAGGGGGCGGGCTTTGGGGAGACCTGCGGCAACGCCACCCCCTGCCGCCCCGCGCTCTCGTGCCTGCGCGACGAGGGCGACGCCTACTGCAGCCGCCCCTGCGGCGAGGGCTGCCCGGCGGGCTTCTACTGCGCGTCGCTGGCGGGCGGCGGCGACGTGTGCGCCCGGGGCAGCGAGACGCCCCCCCCGGTGTTCGGTGAGCTCTGCGGCCCCTCGGGGCGCTGCGCGGAGGGCCTGTTCTGCCTCAGCGACCAGCTCTACACCGACCTCGAGACGGGGCGCGTGCTCCCCTACTGCACCACGGCGTGCGCGGCGGGCTGCCCCGAGGGCTATCGCTGCGCGCAGGTCCCCCCCCGCGGCGACGCCTGCCAGCGGACGCCGAGCGCGGGGGAGCGCGCGGTGGGGGACCCGTGCTGGGTGAATCCCGAGCGCCCGCTCGATGACCCCTCCTGCACCGCCCCGCTCTACTGCGTCAACGCCCGCCGCGACCCCTCGTCGCAGGAGATTCTCGAGCCCGGCTACTGCTCCAAGCGCTGCGGCGCAGAGGACTGCTGCCCGGCGGGGTGGGGCTGCTTGGGGGTGACGGCGTTTTTGGCGCAGTGCGCGGAGGGGGCGTCGGACGACGAGGCGCTCGCGTGCGCGGTGGCGCCCCCCGCGCCGGGGGAGGGGGGCGCCGAGGGGGGCGCGGCGGGCGCGGCGGGGGAGGGCTGCGCGCAGGGGGGGCGGGTCGGCGCGGGGCGCGGCGCGACCTCCGGGGGGGGGCGCGGCTCTCTGCGGGCGCTCCTCCTCCTCTTGGCGTCCTGCGGGGCGCTCCTCTCTCGCCTCTATCGTGCTCGCGCGCTCAGGAGTCCTCATGTCGTCTAGCGTTCCTCCCTCCCCCGCCCCCCCCGCCGCCGACGGCGCGCGCTTCCGCGACCCCAACCTCGCCATCAACCGCGTCTATACCCGCCACGGCGACGCCGGGCAGACGCGCCTCGTGGGGGGCCAGCAGGTCTCCAAGGCCGCCCTCCGCATCGAGTCGTACGGGACCGTCGATGAGCTCAACGCCTATCTGGGGGCGGCGCGCCTCTCGTGTGAGGAGTCGGGGCTGGCGGAGATGGCGGGGTTGCTCCACGGGGTGCAGAACGCCCTCTTTAACCTCGGCTCGCTCCTCGCGACTCTCCCCGAGGACGTCCACCCGCAGCAGCCGCAGGTGACGCTCGAGGACGTGGCGCGCCTCGAGGGGCTGATCGACCTCTATAACGCGGCGCTGCCGCCGCTCCGCAGCTTTGTGCTGCCGGGGGGGACGCGCGCCAACGTGGAGCTGCACATGGCCCGCACGGTCTGCCGCCGCGCGGAGCGGCTGTGTGTGCGCTTGGCGGCGGAGGAGCCGGTGGGGGAGGCGGTGGTCCCGTACCTGAATCGCCTCAGCGACGCGCTCTTTGTGTGGAGTCGCTGGGTGGTGTCGCGGGTGGGGGCGGCGGAGCACCTGTGGACGCCCAACAAGGCCTGAGCGGGCCCTGAGCCCCGAGCGGGCCGAGAGGAGGAGGGAGCATGGGACGCGCGCTG
>VGTA01000775.1 GCA_016874875.1 Deltaproteobacteria bacterium
CCTCGCCACGCGCGACTTTGAGGCGCTCGGCGTGTCGCTCCAAAGCGCGCGCGTGAGCCCCTCCTTTGACCCCGACATCCGCGCGCGCCTCGGCTGGGTGACGCTGCGCGGGCTGATCGAGGCGTCGTTCGCGCTGAGCCCCTGAGCGGGCGGCGAGGGCGGCGAGGGCGGCGAGGGCGGCGAGGGCGGCGAGCGCTGTGAGTATCTGTACTCATATTCTTGCGATTTTCGTGATCGAATTTGACACATATGTCTGATATTCACTACCTACTGACGGCGGCGCGTCGCGGAGGGTGAGCTCGACGCACGAGCGCCGCTTTATATCAGGCTCACATCACGCACATCAGCCAACTCAAGCAGCCACCCCCTCAGCCGCCCGCGCTGAGCGCCCATCACCGCAGCGGTGGGGTTGGGCGCGCGCGGGCGCCCCGCGCGCGCCGCTTGGGTTCATCACGAAAGTCTCGCACACATGCTCAAATCGAACATGCTCAGCACCCTCACCCGCGCTCAGCTGGGGCGGCTCTCGGCGGTGGACCCGCGGCGCTCCGAGCGCCCCGACCCCGATCGCCCCGACCCTGAGCGCCTCAACCCTGAGCGCCTCAACCCTGAGCGCCTCGACCTTGAGCGCCTCGACCTTGAGCGAATCTTGGGGGCGTGGGCGCGGCGCGAGAGTCAGTTCACGTTCTTGGAGTCCCCTGAGCTCCCCGCGGACCCCGCGGCGGCCACGGCGCTGTGTAACGCCATCTTGGCGGCGGAGCGCCTGTGCGCCGACGTGGAGCGCCTTCAGGCGACGCGCGCGGAGGAGGGGCGCGCGCCGCTCCCCGAAGCGCTCTGGGGGGGCGTGCTCGGGGTGGATGAGCTGGTCTTGCTTGAGGAGCTCTTGGATGAGGGGGTGATACAAGTCACAGGTAACGATGGCATAGACAACGATGACCCAACGACCTCGATGGCGGCGGAGGCGGGGGCGCTCTTGTGGGGGGCGCGGGCGCTGGTGGGGGCGTTGTGCGAGGCGGCGCTGGCGCGCCTGCCGGCGGAGGGGGGCGCGGCGGCGCCAGAGGAGGAGGGAGGCCCCTGGGCCCTCCACCTGCCCCTGCGCCCCTCGCCGCTGCGGCGGGCGGGGCGGTGGCGCGCGGCGTGGGGCGAGGGGGGGCTGCGGGCGCTCTGGGAGGAGGCGCGCGCGGCGGTGGACGAGGGGGCGCTGCGCGAGGAGTGGCTGCGCCGGGCGCCCGAGCGCGCGCCGGGGCTGCAGAGCTGGGAGGAGGTGTGGCGCGAGCACATCTCGCCGGCGGGGCCTGAGCTAGCGCTGCGGGCGCTGCGCGCGGCGCGCGAGGAGGCGGCGGTGGAGGACGTGGCCGATGAGTTTGAGCGCCTCGCCTGCGCCCGCCGCCCCAAGGACCAGCGCCTCGCGGGGGTGGTCTTTTGGGGGGAGAGCGGAGAGCAGGTGACGGTGATGTTCGCCAAGCGCGACGGGCAGCTCCTCGCGCAGCGCGACATCACCTGGGACCCCACGCGCCCAGAGGGGGCGGTGGAGGCCTTCGCGTCGATCAAGATTCGGACGCTGGTGGTGCCCTGCGAGCTGCCCCCGGCGCTCCTGCCCGCGGTGGAGGCGCTCACCGCCCGCTATGAGGTGGCGAGGGTGTCGTCGGTGGGCATGGTGGAGGTGGGGCGCCCGGCGAATCTGACGCCGGAGGCGCAGCGGGCGTGGCAGCTGGCGCAGCGGTTCTCGGCGCCCCTGCGCTTCTGGGCGCGCGCCCACATCCACGACATCGCCCGCGCGACGCTGCCCCCCGCCCTCCACGAGGTGGTCCTCGGCGCCCCGGACCGCGAGGCGCGGCTCTCGCAGGCGGCGCGCTGCCGCAGCGACGCCCGCTGGCTCGACCTCCGCCGCCGCCGCCTCGAGCGCGACGCGCGCGCCGCCGAGGAGCGCGCCCCGCTCCCCGCCCGCCCCCTCCGCCGCGGCGAGCAGGTGCAGGTCACCGTCACCAGCGTGGCGCCCCACCGCCTGCGCGCGCGCCACGAGGAGGACGGGCGCGAGGCGCTGGTCTCCGGGCTCGAGGAGCGCGAGGGCGCGGAAGGCTTCCGCGAGGGGGACGTGGTGCGCGCCTACGTGCTCCACGACCACCCCGACGCCGCCCCCCTCAGCCTCACGCTCCGCCCCCTGCGCCCCGAGCCGCTCCGCGAGCCCCCCTCTCGCCCCGACGCCCGCTTCACGCGCTATCCCGAGCCCCCGCCCGAGGGCGCCGGGGGGCGCCCGCTCGAGCGCTGGGAGCGCGTGGAGCGCCCGCAGGGGCGCCCGCAGGCACGAGCGCAGGCGCGCCCCCAGGAGCGCTACCACGAGCGCCCCCACGAGCGTCTCCACGAGCGCCAG
>VGTA01000776.1 GCA_016874875.1 Deltaproteobacteria bacterium
GTCCGCCCCCTCCGTGTCGCACGGCGCGCCCTCAGCATAGACCCAACGCTCGACCCAGCCTTCAAGTACCTCTTCAACGACCCCGAGCTGCTCATGGGGCTCCTCAACCGAGTGCTCCACCTGCCCGACCACGAGCAGATCACCGCCCTCACCTACCTCAACACCGCCCACGGCCCCGACCACGACGAGCGGCGGGGGGTGATCTTTGACCTGCTCGTGACCGACGCGCAGGGCGCGCGCTACGAGGTGGAGGTGCAGCGAAACGACAAGAGCGCGCAGCTCCTGCGCGCCCAATACTACGGCGCCAAGCTGCTCGCCGCGCAGCTCAAGGAGGGGCAGGGCTACACCGAGCTCAAGCCGGTGCGGGTGATCATGTTCACCCGCTTCGACCTGTTCCCCGACCCGCACCCCGCGCGCACCTACCACCCCACCCCCTACCTCATCAGCGCCCAAGAGTCCCACCTGCCCCTAGAGGAGCGGCGCCCGCACCTTGAGCCCTTTGACCTCTCAGCGCGGAGGCACTACGCTCACAAGGAGACCCTTGAGCGAAAGCAGCGCGAGGCGAACGCCGCGAGGCGCCTGGCGACCTTCACGCTCATAGAGCTCTCCAAGGACCTCACGCCGCTCTCCGCGAGCTGCCAGCGCGCCCTCCGCGCGCTCACCCCCCCCCCCCAGGGGCCCACCCCCATGAGCCCCAAGCCCGCCGCCGACCTCGCGCTCCCGCCCGACCTCGCGGAGGACCCCTGGGTGATCGCCTTCTACGAGCGCCTTGAGCTGTTCGCCGGGAGCCCCGAGCGCGTGAACGAGTACAACCGCACGCTCAAGGAGCTCGCCGACCACGTCACCCGCGCGCGCCTGAACCGCGAAGAGGGCCGCGAGGAGGTGCTGCTCCCCGCCGTGACCGCGCTCCTCGCCGCGGGCAAGACCGCCGGCGAGATCTGCGCCCTGCTCACGCTCACCCCCGCCGAGCGCGCGCGGCTGCTGCCTCCCCCCTGAGCCAGGCCGCCGGACTCCCAAGAGGGCGCTTGTCTTACCCAACGCGACCCTCTAAAGAGTCCCCACCCCCCCTCGGCACAAAGGACCCGCCCATGCGCCACGCGCCGCGCCTGCTCACGCTCACGCTCACGCTGCTCGCGAGCATCTCGCTGACCCCCGCCCACGCCAAGCCCGCCCCCGCCGGCGGCAAGGGGGGCGACAAGCAGCGGGTGGCGGTGATCGAGCTCAAGAACGACGCGGACCTGCGAGAGCGGGAGGTGCAGTCGCTCACCGAGAGCGCGCGCGGGGTGGTGGCGGAGCGGCTGGGGGGGAGGTACCTGGTGATGACGCGCGAGAACATCCTGTCGCTCGTGGACGAGCAGACGTGCGATGACGCGATGGCCAAGAGCTGCGAGGTGGAGATGGGGCGGACGCTCGGCGCGCACTTCATCGTGTCGGGGACGGTCACGCGGCTCGGCAAGACGCTGCAGGTGGCGCTGAAGGTGCACAGCACGCGGGACTCGCGGCTGATGGGGGTGCGCGAGGGGGGGGCGGGGGCGCTCGAGGAGCTGCAGCGGGAGGTGCGGCGCGCGGCGGCGGGGGCGGCGGGGCTGATCGACCCGGCGGCGGGGAGCAGGGAGGAGGCGCTGTCGCGTGAGCTCGAGGCGCTCCGGGGGGCGGAGGCGGCGCCGGCGGCGGAGGGGGACGACGGGGCGCTGGCGGCGGCGCTGGAGCGCCTAGAGGCGCGCGATGAGCCAGGGGCGGCGCCGCCGTCGGAGGCGGCCGGCGACGAGGAGTACCGCCGGGAGCTGGCGCGCTTAGAGCGCGAGGCGAGCGAGCGCGAGGCGCACGAGGCGCGGGTGGCGCGCGACTTTGAGAAGGTGCGGGCGCTCGCGCAGCGGAGCCCAGAGAAGGGGGAGGCGGCGGTCCGGCTGTTTATGCGCGAGTATGGGGGGCACCGGCTCGGGAATCCGCGGGCGGCGGAGGCGCAGGCGCTGCTAGAGGAGGTGCAGGGGCGTCAGGAGTCGGAGCGCCGCGCCCGCCTCGCGGCGGCGCACGCGGGGGAGGTGCGGAAGGCGTGGGGGCGCGCGCGCCCGCTGGTGGAGCGGGGGGACGCGAAGGGGGAGGCGGCGCTGGGGTTGTTTTTGAAGGCGTATGAGGGGCACCCGCTCGGGAATCCTCTGGAGGCGGAGGCGCGCGGGGCGTTTGAGGCGGCGCGGGGCCGTCGTGAGGAGTCGGAGCGGGCGGCGCATGAGGCGGCGGTGCGGAGCGCGTGGGGGAAGGCGCGCCCGCTGGTGGAGCGGGGGGACGCGAAGGGGGAGGCGGCGCTGGGGTTGTTTTTGAAGGCGTATGAGGGGCACGCGCTGGGGAATCCGCTTGCGGCGGAGGCGC
>VGTA01000777.1 GCA_016874875.1 Deltaproteobacteria bacterium
CTCCTCGCGGCCGCCTGCCAGCCCACCCCCGCTGGCGACGCCGGCGGCGCCGTCGCCCTCCCCCCGGCGGCCGGCGCCGAGCCCCCCGCCGGCGCCGAGGCCCTCGCCGGCGCCGAGGCCCCCGCCGGCGCCGAGGCCCCCGCCGGCGCCGAGCCCCCCGCCGGCGCCGAGCCCCCCGCCGGCGCCGAGGCCCCCCCGGGGCGCGCCTGGACCACCCCTGAGGTGTACGCGGGCCTGCGCCCCACCTGCGCCCCCTGCCACAGCGCTGGGCAGTCGCGGCCGCTCTTCGAGAGCCTCGAGCGGTTCCAGGCGCTCGTGGTCGCCGACCCCGCCTGGGTCACCCCCGGCGCCCCCGACGCGAGCGAGCTGCTCGCGCTCCTGAGCGCGCGCGGCACGGGCGCCTACGCCGAGATGCCCCCCGGGCGCCCCTACGCCGCGCTCGCCGCCGCGCTCGAGGCGCAGGACCCGCCCGCGCCCACGCTCGACGACCTGCGCGGCTGGGTCGCCGCCCTCGACCCCGCCGCGCCGCTGCCCCCCGACGAGCGCCCCGCCTGCGTCGACCAGCCGCGCCCCCTCACGCTCACCCGCCTGAGTCGCGCCGAGTACAACCGGGCCGTCCAGGACCTGCTGGGCACCGCCCTCACCCCCGCCGACGACTTCCCCGCCGAGAACGAGAGCTACGGCTTCGCCCACATCGCCGAGCTGCTCACCATCAGCCCGCTGCTCGTCGAGAAGTACGAGCTCGCCGCCGCCCGCCTCGCCGCCGAGGCGCTGCCGAGCCGCTACCCCGCCCCCCAGACCTGGGGGCTAGAGGGCGAGCGCGACATGACCTCCGCTGTGGGCGCGCGGGGCGGGGACTCCTGGAATCTCTGGTCAAACGGCACGCTCGAGGGCGCCGTCGCCGTGGAGCGCCCTGGGCGCTACCGCGTCACCGTGAGCGTGGCGGGGACGCAGGTGGGCGCCGACCCCGCGCGCTTCGCCCTGCTGCTCGACGGCCTGCAGGCGGCGCAGGGGCACACCTTCGCCCCCGCTCCCGCCTTTGAGCTCATCCCCTTCGAGGTCACGCTCACCGCCGGCGCCCACGCCGTCGGCGTGCGGTTCCTCAACGACTACTACTGCCCCACCGCGCAGTTCAGCGCCGGGCAGTGCGCCCCGCAGGGCGACCGCAACCTGCTCGTGGACGCCGTGTTCGTCGAGGGCCCCATCTACGAGGAGCTGCCGCCCTCCCCCTTCGAGGAGCGCTACCTCGCCTGCGAGGTGAGCGAGCTGCGGGGCGAGCTGAGCGCGGCGGACATGGCCCTGTGCGGGCGGGAGACGCTGAGGCGCTTCACGCGGCTCGCCTGGCGCGGCGAGCCCGCCGCCGCCGACCTCGACCGCCTGTGGGCGCTCGCCGCCCCGGAGCTGAGCGCCCCCGAGGGGCTGAGCGCGGGGCTGCGGCAGGCGGTGACGGCGGTCCTGCTCTCGCCGCGCTTCCTGATGCGCGAGGAGGCGAGCGCGCTCGGCGCGCCCCTGAGCGGCCACGAGCGCGCGGCGCGGCTGGCGGCGATGCTGTGGCGCTCGGTGCCCGACGAGGCGCTGCTCGCCCTCGCCGAGGCCGGCGCCCTCGACACGCCCGAGGGGCTCCGCGAGGCGGCGAGGGGGATGCTGCGCGACCCGCGCGCGGCGAGCCTCATGGACGAGTTCGCCGCGCGGTGGCTGAGCGTGCACCACATCTCCTCGGCGTGGCCGGACGCGGCGGCGTTCCCCAGTTTCGACGAGGAGCTGAGGGCGTCGATGGCGGAGGAGACGCGGCGGGTGCTGCGGGAGATCTGGTCAGAGGGGCGCTCGCTGCTCGACGTGCTCAGCGCCGACTTCACCTGGCTCAACCCCCGCCTCGCCGCCCACTACGGGCTGCTCGACGCCCTCGACCCCGCCCTCGGCGACGCCTTCCAGCGCGTGTCGCTGCCGCGGGGCGAGCGCCTCGGGGCGCTCACGCAGGGGAGCTGGCTGACGGTGACGTCGCACCCGACGCGCACCTCGCCGGTGAGGCGCGGGAAGTGGGTGCTCGAGTCGCTCCTCTGCATGGCCCCGCCCCCGCCCCCGCCGGGGGTGGAGGGGCTGCCCCCGGTGGTGGATCAGGGCGCCTCGGTGCGCGCCCGCCTAGAGCAGCACCGCGCGGACCCCGCCTGCGCGGCGTGTCACACGGACATGGACGCGATCGGCTTTGGGCTAGAGCGCTTCAGCGGCGTGGGCGAGCTCCGCGCTGAGGACGCGGGGCTGCTGATCGACCCCTCGGGCGCCCTGCCGCCCCTGCCAGGGGCGCGCGCGGGGGTGGGGTTTGAGGACGCGGCGTCGATGGCGCGGGCGTTGCGCGCGGATCCCC
>VGTA01000778.1 GCA_016874875.1 Deltaproteobacteria bacterium
CGCCACCCCGCGTTGACTCCCGCCACGATCTTGAAGCTCGCGTTGCCATACGCGCCGAGCTGCGTGAGGAGCAGCGCGGCGCGCTTCTTGAGCTGGTGGCTGTGGTCGCTGTGGGTGAGCGGGTTGTGTGCGTCGTCGCTCAGGAGGTCCGCGTGGAGGTAGAGGGCGCTCCTGAGGGCGCGCGGCGCGGCGCCCTCGGCGGTGTGGGGGGTGAGGTGGACGAAGTCTGTCATGGGCTGCCTCGGGGGGTGTCTCTCGTGTGAGACGCGCTGAGGCAGACGTATTCGCCCAAGCCGCGCCCGCGGTCAAGGCACACCCCCCCTTAAAAAATCGCAGCCCCCCTCACCCCTCCTTCAGCACCTCAAGCTCCAGCCACGCCAGCTCCGCCCCCTCCAGCTCCCCCCGCGCCGCGCCGAGGCGGGCGAGCTTAGCGTTAAACCCCGCCGGGTCCGCCGCGTACAGGTCGGGGTCCTCGATGGCGCGCTCCAGCGCCGCGACCTCCGCCGTGAGCGCGTCGATGGCGCGCTGCGCCTCCTCCTGCGCGCGCTGCTCCTTGTAGCTGAGCTTGCGCCCCTTCTTGGGATCGGGGGCGGAGGGGGCGGAGGGCGCGGAGGGCGCGGCGGAGGGCGCGGAGGGCGCGGCGGAGGGCGCGGCGGAGAGCGCGGCGGGGCGGGCGAGGGCGCGCTGCGCGAGCATGTCGCTGTAGCCGCCGGCGTACTCCACCACGCGCCCCTCCCCCTCGAACGCCAGCGTCGAGGTCACCACGCGGTCGAGGAAGTCGCGGTCGTGGCTCACCATCAGCAGCGTGCCGTCATAGTCGCCGAGCAGCTCCTGGAGCAGGTCGAGCGTCTCGAGGTCGAGGTCGTTGGTGGGCTCGTCGAGAATCAGGAGGTTGGCGCTCTCGGCGAGCTGCTGCGCCAGGAGCAGGCGCGCGCGCTCGCCCCCCGAGAGCGTCTTGACGCGACGGCGCATGTCGCGACCCTCAAACAAGAAGTCCTTGAGGTAGCCCGCCACGTGCGTGGGGCGCCCGTGCACCATCACGAGGTCGCTGTCGGGCACGCAGAGCACCTCCTGCAGCGTGGCCTCGGGGTCGAGCGTGCGCTGCTGGTCGATGTACACCGCCTTCAGCTGCGTCCCGAGCCGCACGCTCCCCGCGTCGGGGGCGAGCTCCCCGCAGAGCAGCTTGATCAGCGTGCTCTTGCCCGCGCCGTTGGGGCCCACCAGCCCCACCTTGTCGCCGCGCGTCACCACGAGGTCGAGGGGCGCGATCACCGGCGCGCCCCCAAAGGATTTGCAGGCCCCCTTGGCCTCCACCACCACGCGCCCGGACCTCTCCCCGGCGCTCAGCTGCAGCGCCGCCGCCCCCTGGCGCTTGCGGAGGGCGGCGTGCTCGGCGCGGAGGTCGACGAGGCGGCGCAGGCGGCCCTGGTTGCGCGTGCGGCGCGCCGACACGCCCTGGCGGAGCCACTGCGTCTCCTGCGCGAGCAGCTTGTCCATCTTGTCCACCTGGCGGTCCTCGTCGTGGTACACCTCCTCGCGCCACTGCTCAAAGCGCTTGAAGCCGTAGCTCAGCTGCCGCACCACGCCGCGCTCCACCCACAGCGTCCGCTCCGTGACGCGCTCGAGGAGCGCGCGGTCGTGGCTGATCAGCACCACCGCCCCGCTCAGGCGGCGGAGGGCGCCCTCGAGCCACTCGATGCTCGGCAGGTCGAGGTGGTTGGTGGGCTCGTCGAGCAGCAGGAGGTGGGGGTCGCTCGTGAGCGCCTGCGCGAGCGCCACCTTGCGCGCCTCGCCCCCCGAGAGGGCGTCGGTGGCGCGCGCGGGGTCGAGCCCGAGCTGCTTGAGGTAGGAGTCGGCGAGGTACACGTCGTCGGCGCGCTCGGCGGGGAGGGCGGCGCGCGCGGCCTCGCCCACGGTGGCCCAGGGCGTGAGGTCGGGGGCCTGCGGCAGGTAGACCACGCGCGCCTGCGGGCTCACCACTCGCTCCCCCTCGTCGGCGTGCTCGAGGCCCGCCATCACCTTCATCAGCGTGCTCTTGCCTGATCCGTTGCGCCCCACGAGGCACACCCGCTCGCCCAGGTGGACGCTCAGCGAGACGTCGCGGAACAGGTGGGGGCCATTAAAGGCGATGGAGACGCCGCTGAGCGTGAGCAGCGGCGCGCTCGGGTTGGGGGCGCCGCTCGCCGTGGGGGGGGTGAAGGTGGGGGGCTGCGTCGGGGGGGCGCTCATCGGGGGCTCCTTGGGTGACTCGCCCCTCTATACTCCGCCGCGCGTCAAATTTCTATCGCAGGTCAGGGGTGTCCCTGCGCCCCGCGCCCGTGTTATGGAGGACGCGGCGCGCCCCCTCGCCGCCGCCCCCCTC
>VGTA01000779.1 GCA_016874875.1 Deltaproteobacteria bacterium
GACCCCCGCCGCCACCGCCGCCTACGCGGAGACGCAGGGCACGCGCCTCGTGCTCAGCCTCGACGGCGCGGACCCCAACGACGACGTGGTGGGGATCGAGGCGTCGCTCTACGACCAGGTGGGGGAGCCGCTGCTATTTGAGGGCGCGCGCACCTTCACGCTGCCCATCGCCGCCGCGCGCGTCACCGCCGCCACGCCCCTGGGGGCCCGCCGCTACTTCGCCGTCATCGCCGACCTCTCCGCCTATCCCCGGGCGGCGGCGGTGGACCTCAGTCTAGTGGACAGCACGGAGCTGCGGAGCGCGCCGGCGCAGCTCGCGCTCATCGAGCCGATGCGCGTGGCGGCGTTCGGCGCCTCCTGCGACCTCGATCGCCTCGAGGTGAGCTGCGGCGCCGGCTTCTGCGTCCCCGCCGCGGCGGGGGGCGGCGAGTGCATTGAGCGCTTCCCCGCCTACGGCGAGGCGTGCGCGCAGGTGGTGGGCTGCGACGAGGGCCTCGTGTGCTACGGCCCCAGCAACGGCGGCGACTACACGTCGCTCTACAACACCTGCTACACCGCCTGCGACGAGAACGCGCCGGTGGTGGGCTGCGGGGCGGGGGAGACCTGCGTGCCGGACTTCCCGTGGCGTGAGTTCGGCATCACCACGATCAGCTCCCCCGGCTTCTGCCTCCCGAACGACGGCTGCGCCCCGGGCGCCGAGGACGACGCCTGCGGGGCGGGCGACAGCTTCTGCCTGCGCGTTAACGCCACCACGGTGTGCGTGAACCTGAGCGCGCAGGACCCCGAAAACATCTCCGCCGCGGGCGAGCCCTGCGGCGGCGATGACTACTGCCCCGAGGGCTTCGCCTGCGAGTACGGCGTCTGCCGCGCCGCCTGCGCCCTCAGCGCCGAATGCGCCAGCGGCGAGACCTGCCTCAGCCCCTTTGAGGGCGAGGGGCTGATCGGCTACTCCTTCTGCTTCCCGAACTGCGACGTGTACGCGCAGGACTGCCCCAACGGCGAGGTGTGCGCCCTGCTCGACTTCACCGCCACCGAGACGCTCGGCCTCTGCCGCGCGGGCTCCACGCAGGGCGCGGGCGCGCAGGGCGCCTCGTGCGACCCGAGCGCCAACCCCAACTACTGGGCCACCTGCACCGGCGCCCACGGCTGCTACGACCTGCTCGACGACGGCAACGACGCCTGCTACGCGCTCTGCAGCAACACGACCAACCCCTGCACAGGCAACACGGTGTGCGTGGACGACTTCCTCACGGACCCCTACGGCGGCATCTGCTTTGGGGAGTGCGACTACTTTAGCGGCGACGGCTGCGCGGCGGGGGAGAGCTGCCTGATCTCGACGATGGGGCCCACGCAGTCGGGGGAGGAGAAGGCGGTGGGCTTCTGCCGCGCCAACGCCAACCTCGGCGCCCTGCAGAGCGGGGCGGCGTGCGTGTCCAACAACGTGGATTTCACGAGCAACTGCGCCGTGGGTCACCTGTGCGCGAATGTGTATGGGACTGGGGAGGAGTGCGTGAAGCTGTGCACGGTGGACGAGGCGGGGGCGGTGGTGGAGGGGTGCCCGGCGGGGCTGACGTGCCTCTATGAGACCCTCAACGGACCCGTGTTTGAGTCGCTGCCCCGCCTCGGCATCTGCATCGACTGAGCCCGTGTCACGAGGGCTCTGAGGGGCGGCTCGCGGGGCGGCTCGCGGGGCGGCTCGCGGGGCGGCTAGAGGTGCCAGGGGGCGGCTAGAGGTGCCAGGCACCCCGTATCCCCTCAATCTACCTCAGCAATCTCCCCATCCTCCCACCGCGCCACCTCCGCCGCGAACGCCTCCCACGCCCCGCGCTCCGCCGGCGAGACGAGCCCCCCCGCGAGCAGCAGGCGGGTGGTGACCACGAGCGCGTCGCCCTCGCGGCGGGCGAGGCGCTCATAGAGGCCGCGCGCCCCCGTGACGCGCGCCGGCGCGGGGAGCGGGCGCGCCCCCCAGCCCTCCGCGCGGGACACGCGCGTGAGGGGGGGCGAGGGGGGGATGTAGAGCGCGCCCCCCGCACCCTCAGGGGGCGCGCGGAGCGAGAGCGGGCAGCGCCCGCAGGGTAGCGCCTCAAGCGCCTCGGGGGGTTCATAGAGGCGGGCGGGCAGGCGCCACCAGCCGGCGGAGGGGGGGGCGCGGACCCCGGCGGCGAGCGCGAGCCCCCCAGCGCGGCGCGCGGCGCGCCAGAGGGCGTCGAGGGGGCTGAGGTCGCCGTCGCCCCCCCACGCCCGCCGCGCCCACTCCTCCCCGCCGAGCAGGTACCAGGGCGGCGCCGCCCCGCCCTCTAGGCGCGCCACCCCGCCCTCCACCCACAGGCGCGCGGGGGCGAGGGCCCCCGCC
>VGTA01000780.1 GCA_016874875.1 Deltaproteobacteria bacterium
CCCGCCGCCCCCGCCGCCCCCGCCGCCCCCGCCGCCCCCGCCGCTGACGCCCAGACCGTGGCCAAGACCGTGGGCGGGGGCCTGCTCGTGATCACCGCCGCCAAGCTCTGGTTTATGGTGGGCGGCGCGCTCATCACCTTTGGGCTGCCCTACATCTTTAACCGCGGCGGGCAGGACGGCACCAAGCTCTATGGGCAGTTCGTTGACATCAACAACACCCTGAGCATCCTCAGCATGGTGCTCGTGACGGGCTGCCTGCAGGCGGTGTCGAAGTGGACCAGCCAGTTCAGCGCCGACCCGGACAGGGCGGCGGGGGCGCTGCGGCAGCTCTTTTGGCTCATGGTGGGCGCGGCGGCGGTGATCGGGGGCGGGTTCGTGCTCTCGTCGCCGTGGATCGCCGCCCAGCGCGGCAACCCCGAGCTCGTCAACGCCTACCGCGCCGCCGGCGTGGTGCTCGTCGCCTACGCGCTCTATGTGGTCTACATCGGCGCGCTCAACGGGCGGCGGCGCTTCTTGTCGCAGGCGCTGTTCGACATCTCCTTCACCACCCTCAAGGCGGTCCTGGTGCTCGGCGCGGCGCTGCTCGGGTGGGGGGTGACGGGGGCGTTTATGGGGTTCGCGCTCGCGGCGCTGCTCATCGCGCTCGCGGCGGCGTGGCGGGTGGGGCTCGGCCCCAAGGGGACGCCCTCGCCCGCCGGCGAGGTCTATGGCTACGCGCTGCAGGTGATGCTCTACACGCTCGTGTTCAACATGATCTTTAAGCTCGACCTGCTGATGGTCAAGCCCGCGGCGCAGGCGCTGGCGGCGCGGGGGGGGCTGGGGGAGGTGGCGGACGTGGACAGACTCATGGGCCTCTATGGCATGGCGGTCAACCTCAGCCGCCTCCCCTGGCAGGCCACGCTGGCGGTGACGTTCGTCATCTTCCCGCTCTTGAGCGAGGCGACCTTCTCGCACGACATGGAGCGCAGTCGCGCCTATGTGCGCCAGACCCTCCGCTACCTGATGCTGCTGATCGGGCTGCCGGCGGCGGCGCTGATGGCGCTGCCGGGGGCGGCGCTCGCGTTCCTGCCAGCGGACTACGCCGCCGCCGCCACTACGCTGGCGTGGTGCGCGCCGGCGTACTTCTTCTTTAGCCTCTTCAACCTCTCCAACACGCTGCTGATGTCGGCGGGGCGCGCGGCGGACGCGCTCTGGGTGGGGGTGGTGACGGTGGCGGCGGCGGCGGCGATGTACCTGCTGTGGCTGCCGCGCTGCGAGGGGGGGCTGGAGCTGATCGAGGTGGCGGCGCGGGCGTCGATGTGGGCGTTCGCGCTCGGGCTGTGCTTGGGGCTGTGGCGCCTCTGGCGGGTCTTTGGGGCGCCGCTGCCGCTGGCGAGCGCGGGGCGCCTCCTGGCGGCCACGGGGGCGGCGTGGGGGGCGGGGCTCGCGCTCGCGCCGCTCCTCTCGTCGCGGCTGCTGGGGCTCGTGGGCCTCGGGGCGCTCGCCGTGGTGTATCTGCTCACGCTCACGCTGCTGGGTGAGTGGGGCGAGGAGGACCGAGCGCGGGCGCGGCGCCTGCTGCGGCGCGGCTGAGGGGGGGCGGTGGACACGCGCGCGCAGCGCCCCCCGCGCCCCGCGCCGCCGCTGGCGCTCCCCCCCGAGGGGGTGCTCGCGCGGCGCTTTCATGTGGTGACGGGCAAGGGGGGCGTGGGTAAATCGGCGGTGAGTCTGGCCCTGGGGCTGGCGCTGGCGGCGCGGGGGCGGCGGGTGCTGCTGTGTGAGGTGGATGAGCGCGAGCGCCTCACGCGCGCCTTTGGGCTGCCGCCGAGCGCCGGGGAGCTCGCGCCGCTCTGGGGGCCGCCGGGGGCGCTGTGGGGGGTGAGCGTTGAGCAGCGCGCGGCGCTCTCGGAGTACGGGGCGCTCAAGCTCAAGGTGCGGGCGCTGTCGTCGCTGCTCACGGAGAATCCGCTGACGCGGGCGCTGCTGACGCTCGTGCCGGGGGTGGGGGACCTGCTGGCGTTCGGCAAGGCCTTCCACCACGAGCGCGAGCAGGAGCGCGGGCGCCCGCGCTGGGATCACGTGATTCTCGACGCGCCCGCCACGGGGCACGGGCTCACGTTCCTGAGTCTGCCGCGCGTGATCGCCTCAGCGGTCCCGGCGGGCAACCTGCGCCGCGAGGCTGATGAGATGTGGGCGCTGGTGAGCGACCCGCGCCGCTGCGCCCTCCACGTGGTGGCGACGCCAGAGGAGATGGCCACGGAGGAGGCGGCGGAGCTGTGCGGGCGCCTTGAGGGTGACCTCGGGGCGCGGGTGGGGGCGCTGTGGCTCAACCGGGCGCCCTGGGGGCTCGACGAGCTGGGCGCGGGGGCGGG
>VGTA01000781.1 GCA_016874875.1 Deltaproteobacteria bacterium
GCGCTCGTAGGCGCCTGAGCTGATGGTGGCGTGCCCGCCCACCACGCCCACCCGCACGCGCGCCCCGCCGCCCTGCGCCCCCGCGCGCTCCGCCAAGACCCTCGCCGCCGCGTCGCGCGTGAGCGCGATCCCCGCGCGCAGCACGCCCAGGTGGCGGGGGAGGGCGAGGGGGGGCTCGGGGGGGGCGGCGATGTCGAGGGGCGCGGGGGCTGGCGCGGGCGCGGGCTCAAGGGCGGTGCAGGCGGCGTTGCAGGCGATGAGCAGCTCGTCCGCCCCCGTCGCCGCCGCCGCCCACGCGAGGCGGGCGCGGAGGGCGGCGCGGGGGGCGCGCCCGTAGGGGGTGAAGCCGGCGTCGGAGAGGTACACCGCGTCGAGCTGTGGGCAGGCGGCGCGCAGGAGCGCGTAGGCGCCAAAGCCGCCCACCCCCCAGTCGACCACCGCGAGGCGCGGCGCGCTCACGCGCCCGCCCTCACGGGTAGCTCTGCGGCGCCACCGCGCCCGGGGCGAGGGGGCCGGAGTCGAAGGCGAGCACGCGCGCGTGCCGCCCGAGGTTGAGCCGCGCCACGCGCCGCCCCTCAAAGCGACTCTCGAGGTACCACACCAGCTCGTGCTCCGCGCGGATGGGGTTGTACTTGAGCATCTCCACCCAGTGGGGGCTCGCCGTGAGGCGCGTGAGGGCGCGGCGGAAGGCGGGGCGGCGGCGGCGGGCGAGGGCGGCGCGGAGGGCGTCGAGGGCGGCGCGGGGGAGGTCGCGCCACGAGAGCGGGGCGGTGACCATGTCGATCACCACCAGCCGCCCCCCGGGGCGCAGCACCCTCCTCACCTCCATCATGAGCGGGTCCCAGTCGAGGTAGCGGAACGAGAGGAGCGAGACCGCCACGTCCACGCTCTGGTCGGGCAGCGGCAGGGCGGGCCCCCCCACCACCTCAAAGCGGAGCCCGGCGCGCCCCGCCTGCCGCCGGCGGGCGGCGGCGACCATGGCGGGGGAGGAGTCCACCCCCACCCCCTCGGCGAGCGGGTAGGCGTCGGCGAGGGCGGCGAGCAGCGCGCCGTTGCCGCAGCCCACGTCGAGGACGGTGAGCGCGGCGCCCTCCCCCGCCGCCGCCCGCCGCGCGGCGAGCGCCTCGCGCAGGGGCCCCTGCAGCCAGCGCCACTCGTCTTGGCGCACGCGGATGTCGGCGAACGCCTCGTCGTAGAGCTCCGCCACCCGCGCGTAGGTGGCCTCGTCGCCCACGGCGGCGGGGGTGAAGCGCGTGAGGGGCTCGGCGGGGGCGCGCCCGAGGTACTTGCGGAGGGCGCCGAGCGCGCCGTGGCTCTTCTTGCCCGGGCAGCCGATGAGGTAGAGG
This sequence comes from Deltaproteobacteria bacterium, assembly GCA_016874875.1. Lineage (GTDB taxonomy): Bacteria > Myxococcota_A > Bradymonadia > UBA7976 > VGTA01 > VGTA01. The sequence goes on from VGTA01000781.1 coordinate 1,347, forward strand.
GGGGCGCCGGGGCGCGCGCGCCGCTCCCAGGAGAAGCGGTCGGGGCGCGCGGAGAAGGTGGTGTACCAGCGGTAGCCGCTGGCGGGGACGCCGAAGGTGCGGGCGAAGAAGGGGGCGAACCAGCGCGCGGTGCGGCAGGCGTGGAAGGTGGCCTCGCCGGTGGGGGTGAAGCGCAGCCGCCCCACCAGCCCCCGCCACTCGTGGGGGCTGAGCTGCTCAGGCATCTGGCGGGTGCGGAACATGGGCCCGTACATGCCCGCGTGCCCCACGAAATGCAGCTCCTCGAGCGCCGCGCCGCGCCCGTGGGGGGCGCAGAGGGCGTCGATGGCGTCCACGAGCTCGCGCTTGGACTCCACCCGCGCGAGCGCCACCTCGCGCCCCGCGGCGCGGCGGGCGTCGGCGAGCGTGGACGCGGCGCGCGCGAGCTCGGCGCCGCCCTCGCGGTAGAGGGTGGTGTAGGCGATGAGGCAGAGGGGGAGCGCGGGGGCCGCGGGGGCGGCGGCGTGGAGAGTCATGGGCAGCTCGGGCGGGGCGCGGCGCGAAGGGGGCGCGGGGGGAGGGTATCGCGGGCGGCGCGGCGACGCAACGCGACGCGACGCGACGCAGCGCGGCACACCCCAGCGGGGGCGGCGGGGCGGGGGGCGGGGCGTTGGGTGGAGGCGGGCGCGGCGCTGTGCTATGGAGTGGGCGCGGCGCCCCGGGCGCGCCGCGCCCCACGGAGCCCCTATGGACCCCCTCGCCCCCCCGGCGCCCCCCGCCCCCCTGCGCCTGCGCCTGCGCCTCGACGTCTCCCCCCCGCCCCTCGCCGCGGCGCTGGCGGCGCGCCTGGCGGCGGCGGGCGTGGAGGCGCTCCCCCTCACCCCGGGCGACGCGCTCCCCCCGCCCCCCCCCGCGCCCCCCGAGGGCGCGGAGCTGCTGCTCGCCGCCGACCTCCCCCCCGAGGCGCTCGCCCCCCTCGGCGCCCCCCACCACCCGCTCTCCCCGCTCCCGCTCGCGCTCCG
>VGTA01000782.1 GCA_016874875.1 Deltaproteobacteria bacterium
TGGCTTAGGTCGGCGGGGCTGGGGGTGAAGAGGGGGGTGAGGGGCGCGCTGAGCGACGTCGCCTCCTCCCCGAGCAGCAGCTCTAGCTGCGCGCGGGCCTCCTGCGCGCTCGCCGGGCGCTGCTCGGGGCGCTTGCTGAGGCACTGCAGGAGGAGGTCGTTGAGCCCCTTGGAGAGCTTGGCGCGGGGGTTGGCGAGGCGCGGGTGCACGGGGTTGTCGTTCAGGTGCGCGCGCGCCGCTTGGCGCTGGTCTTGGAAGCTGAAGGGGGGGCGGCCCACCGCGAGCTCGTAGAGCAGCACGCCCGCCTGGTAGATGTCGGCGGCGGGGGTGGCGGCCTCCCCGAGTACCAGCTCCGGGATCAGGTAGGTGGGCGTGGCGAGACTCTCGCCCGTGGACGCCTTGTCAAAGGACATGAAGGCGCGCTTGCCCACGCCGCTCACCACCAGCTGCGAGAGCCCGAAGGCATTCTCGCTCACGAACACGTTGCTCGGCTTGAGGTTGAGGTGGAGGCGGCCGGCCTGGTGCAGCGCGTCGAGGGCGGCGAAGAGCTGCGCGCCGAGGCGCATCACCTCGTCGGCGGGGAGCGCCCCCTGCTTGAGGCGCTCATCGAGCGAGGCCTGCGGCACAAAGGGCTCGGCGGTGTAGACCCGCCCGGCGGCCACCCCCTCCGCCGCCACGCCGAGGTCCTGCGTGGGCAAGAACTGCGTGCTCGCCCAGCGCCCCACCTGCTCGAGGTCGCCGCTCCACGCCTGCGTCTCAGCGCCCTTGGGGTTCACGAGGGGCTTAAACACCCGCAGCGCCACCACGCGGTCGCGCTTGAGGTCGCTCGCCCTGTAGAGCGTGCACAGCGCGCTGTTGGCGATCTCTCGCTCAACCAGGTAGCGCCCAGCGATCGTCTCGCCGAGCAAGGGCAGGGAGGGGGAGAGGATGTGTGACGACATCTGAAGGCTCTTTGGGGTGGCGTGGGGGCGCGCGTGATCTCGATGGCTACTCGATGGGTACTCGAGGGGTACGCGAGGGGTATATCACAGCGCGCGGCGGCTGAAAAGCGGAGGGACGCGGCGGCGCGCCATCGCCCTGATCGCCCCTGATCGCCCTTGTAAAGGAGAGGCGCTCCGCCTACGCTATCTCCACACCGCAGAGGAGCATCACATGAGCGACCCCGCGAAGCGCCTCAGCGAGCAGGCTGACGGCGCGCCCATCCCCTACCAAGAGTACCTCATGCGGGTGCTCTTCTCCACCTTCGCCCCCGCCGTCAAGCTCGCCCTCGAGCTCAACTACCCCCTCGACACCATCAAGGAGCTGATGACGCTCGCCCTGTGGCGGGAGGCCAAAGCCAAGCACAGCACCATCAACCTCATCTCGCTGGTGTTTGGCAAATCCACGCGGACGCTCAAGTCGCTCTCGGCGCGCTACAACCGCGGCCACTTCTTTGAGCTGAGCGAGATGAATCTCTGCCGCCAGATCGAGGACCTGCTCCACCGCGCCCCCATGACCCTTGAGGAGCTCAGCCAGCGCCTGCCGCAGTTCCACGAGTTCGACGGCGCCAACCTCGCCGTGCAGATGCTCCTGCGCGCCGGGCGCATCACCGAGGAGGCGCGCGCTGGGCGGGTGGTGTATGTGCCCGTGCCCCGCCACCACAACCTCTACAGCGACAACTGGGAGGCCAAGATCGACGCCCTCTCAGAGCACCTCGACGTGGTCGCCGAGACGCTGCGCCGCCGCTTCCTTGAGGAGCGCCCCGACGCGCTCTCCGCCGCGCGCACCTTCACGTTCCGCGCCCCCCCGGAGGAGATCGAGGCCTTCCGCGAAGACCTCCTGTCCTTCGTGCGCGAGCGCTACCGCGCCCTCGAGGAGCGGGCGCGCCTCGCCGACGAGGCGGGCGCGCCAGGCGCCGAGACCTTCTCGCTCTACGTGGGCCTCACCCCCACCCCGAGCGCCCCGCGCGCCCCCGGCGCCCCCACCGACCTCAGCGAGGACTAACAGCCCATGCGACTTGACGCCTTGCGCCCCGCGCGCCGCCCCGCGCGCCGCCCCCGCGCGCCCCTCGCGCCCCTCGCGCTCCTCGCGCTCCTCTCGCTCGCCGGCTGGGGCTGCGGCGACTCCCTTAACGCTGAGGAGGGCGCCCCCGCCGAGGCGCTCGGCGGCGCGCGCGTGGACGCCAAGGCCGACCTGCCCCTCGGCTACGAGGAGGGCGGCGCGGCGCCCGGCCCTGGGCGCGCGGCGGGGCTGCGCTCGCTCTACCTCGATTTCGTCAGCGACGACCTCTCGCCGCAGGGGCGCGGCGCCCCTTGGGACCTCACGGGCTGCCTCGTCTGCGGCCGCGAGACGGGCTTCTTGCCCAC
>VGTA01000783.1 GCA_016874875.1 Deltaproteobacteria bacterium
CCCGCGCCCCCGCCCCCGCGCCCCCACCCCCGCCGCCCCCGCCGCCCCCGCCCTCCCCGCGCGCGGCACCCTCAAGCCCGCGGAGGCGGAATCCTGCGACCTCGCCTGCTGGGCGCACCTCGCCCCCAAGGGCGACCTCGCGCGCCGTTTGGGTGGAGATGATGTGCCCAAGGCGCTAGAGTGGGGGCGCCCCTTCGCCGACCGCGTCAACCTCCTCCTCAAGACCTGCGTGGCGCGCCGCGAGAAGCGCGGCCCGAGCCCCAGCGGCCGACAGGCGTGCCTCGACGAGGGCGTCAAGGCCTGCGCGCGGTTCTGCGAGCGCTCCAAGGGCTAACCCCACACCCACAAAGGCAGGCCCGATGAGTCCCTCGCACCCGCCCCGCCCCGCCCCCGCCGCCTCCGCCCTCACCGTGCGCTTCTGGGGCGTGCGGGGCAGCATCGCCTCCCCGGGGCCCGACACGATCCGCTACGGCGGCAACACGTCGTGCGTGGAGGTGCGCGCCGGCGACCGCCTCTTGGTGCTCGACGGCGGGACGGGCCTGAGGCGCCTCGGGGCGCACCTGATGGCGCAGCGCGCCCCCTGCGACGCGCACGTCTTCTTGAGCCACCTGCACTGGGACCACATACAGGGCATCCCGTTCTTCACCCCCGCCTTCGTGCCGGGCAACCGCGTGCGCTTCTACGGGGAGCGCAAGGGCAAGCAGAGCCTGCAGGACATCCTTGAGGCGCAGATGCACTCCCCCAACTTCCCGGTCCCCCTCTCGATCATGCGCGCGCACCTGAGCTTTGAGGAGCTCACGGGCCACAGCGCCCTCACCCTCGGTGACGCCCGCATCACCACCGCCCCCCTCAACCACCCCAACGGCTGCCTCGGCGTCCGCGTGGAGCGGCAGGGGCGCGCCGTGGTCTACGCCACCGACACCGAGCACCTCCCCGACGGCGCCCTCGACTCCCACCTCCTCGCCCTCGCCCGCGGCGCCGATGTGCTCATCTATGACGCCATGTACAACGACGAGGAGTACAAGACGCGCGTGGGCTGGGGCCACTCCACCTTCACCGAGGGCATCCGCCTGGCCGCCGCCGCCGGCGTCCGCCAGCTCCTCTTCTTCCACCATGACCCTGAGCACGATGACGACTTCCTCGACCGCCAGCTCGCCCACCACCGCGAGGTCGCCCGCGCCGTGGGCGTGCAGGCGGACATGGCGCGCGAGGGGCTGGTGGTGGAGCTGTAGCGCCGCGCTGCTCGCCGCGCTCCTCGCTGCGCTCCTCTCCGCCCCGCACGCCGCCCCGCGCGCCGCCCCCCCAGCGCCGCTGCTCGGCGCCGCCGTGAACCTGCACTTCGAGATGCCCGAGCTCGGCGTCACCTACGAGTCGCTCCTCGCGGGCATGGCGCGCGAGGGCTTCACCCACGTCTCCCTCGTGACGCAGTGGGCGCAAGGAGACGTCCACAGCGCCGAGGTGCGCCCGCACCCCACCGAGACGCCCCCCGACGAGACGCTCAGGCGCGCCCTCCGCGCCGCCCGCGCCGTGGGCCTCAGAGCCCTCGTGTTCCCCATCCTCTGGCTCGAGCGCTCGCGCGCGGGCGAGTGGCGCGGCGCCCTGCGCCCGCGCGACCGGGGCGCGTGGTGGCGCGCCTACGAGCGCTTTACGCTCCACTACGCCCACATCGCCGCGCAGGAGGGCGCCTGGGGGCTCTCCGTGGGCAGCGAGCTGTCGTCCATGGAGGGGGACGAGGGCCGCTGGCGCGCCCTTATCGCCGCCGCGCGCGCGCGCTTCTCGGGGCGCCTGCTCTACTCCGCCAACTGGGATCACGCCGAGCGGGTGCCCTTCTGGGACGCCGTGGACCACATCGGCGTCACCGGCTACCACCCCCTCTCGAGCGCCCCCGACCCCAGCGTCGAGGAGCTCACCGCCGCCTGGGGGCGCGCGCGAGACACCCTCGGCCGCTGGCTCGACCGCGCCCACCCGGGGCGCCCGCTCCTGATCACCGAGCTCGGCTACCCCAGCCTGCGCGGCGCCGCCGCCCGCCCCTGGGACTACACCCCCGACCGCCCCGTGGACCTCGAGGCGCAGCGGCGCCCCCTAGAGGCGTTCCGGCGCGCCTGGCGGGGCGAGGCGCGCCTCGAGGGGGCGTTCGTGTGGAGCTGGTGGGGCCTCGGCGGACCGCACGACGGCTGGTACACCGTCCGCAACAAGCCCGCCCTCCGCGAGGTGCGCGCCTGGCTCCGCGCGGAGCGGGCGCGCGCGGGGCTGCCCCCTCCGCCGGCGGCGCTCGCGCTAGAACGACCCGCTCAGCCCTAAGCCGCGCGCCAGCTCCGCCCGCCCCCCCCCCCGCGGCCGCG
>VGTA01000784.1 GCA_016874875.1 Deltaproteobacteria bacterium
CGCGGTTGGCGAGGGCGGCGGCGAGCTGCATCGTCTTGCCGCCCGCCCCCGCGCAGGCGTCCCACACCCGCTGCCCTGGGCGCGCCGCCACCGCGCGCCCGATCTCTTGGCTGGCGGCGTCCTGTATCTCAAACCAGCCGCGCTGGAAGCCCTCGAGCTCAAAGATGGGGCGATCGCCGTAGACCGCCAGCGCCTGCGGGCGCGCCTCGTCGCGCGCCACGCGGAAGTTGGAGCCGCGCAGCTCCGCCTCCACGCGCGCCAGCAGCGCTGGGCGCTCGCGCTCCGCGCAGTTGAGGCGCAGCCACAGCGGCGGGCGCGTGGCCTGCGCCTCCAAGAAGCGCGCGAGCTCAAGCGCCGACCACCCCGAGCGCGCCGCCCGCGCCTCGAGCGCCGCGGCGGCCCACGGCGGCGCCCCCCACCACAGCGCGCGCCCCCAGATTCCCTCGCGCCCCGCGCCGCCCTCGCGCCCCGCGCCGCCCTCGCGCCCCGCGCCGCCCTCGCCCCCCGCGCCGCCCTCGCCCCCCGCCAGGCGCGCCGCGGCGAGCGCGTAGGCGGCGCTGAGGCGCGCGCGCTCCTCATCGCCGAGGGCGAACGGCGGGGGCGCCGGCAGGCCCGCCCGCCGCAGCGACACCCACAGCAGGCGCGCCGCCCCCTCCTCGCGCCACAGCGCCACGAGCCCCTCGGGGGTGGCGGCGCGCGCCTCGAGCGAGGCGCGCAGGCGCGCCCAGCCCTCCTCGCTGAGGCGGGCGGGCGGGCGCGGCGGCAGAGCGCGCGCGAGGGCGCACACCCACGCCGCGAGCAGCCCAAAGCGCGCCTGGGCGAACAGCGCCTCGCTGTACCACGCGCGGTCCTTCTTGCCGAACTGCGGGCGCTCCTTGAGGGCGCGCGCGAGCCACCTGTCGAGCTGCGGCAGCGCCGGCGCGGCGCTCAGGTACTCCTCCCAGAGGGCGAGGGTGGGCCCCCAGCGGAGCGGCTTGGCGTGCGCGGCGGGCGCGGCGGGCGCGGCGGGCGCGGCGGGGGGCGCGGGGCGCGGGGGGGCGGCGGGGCGGGGGCGGTGCATGGGCGGGGACCTCGTGGGTGGCGCGGGGTGCGTAGTTCTTCCACGCGCGCCGCTCGATGTCAAAGCGCCCGCCGCGCCCTCAGGGCCCGCGCCGCGCGCGCCGCGCCTCGCGCGTGGGCAGGTCGGGGTCGGTGGCGGTGACGCAGCGGAGCAGCCCGAGGTAGCGCCCGAGGTGCGTGGCGTTGACCATGTGTGGGCGCCAGCCGAGGGCGCGGAGCGCCTCGCGCCAGTAGGACTCATAGGTGCCGCTCAGCCCCGCGAGCTCGGGGCGCAGCCCGGCGGGGTCAGAGCTCGGCAGGAGCGCCAGCCGCTCCCCCCCCGCGCTCACGAGCAGCCCGTTGGTGGGCGAGTAGAGCAGCACGTCGCGTCGCCCGTCCGGCTCGTCGAGCGCCTCTAGGTGGATGTGTGTGGATGTGTGTACTCTTAGACGTGGCGCCGCTCAGGCGCCGCGGGCTTTGCAGTCCTCTGCCGTCTGTGCTCATAGTGTATCCCCACGGCGACCGCCACACAACACGCCCCGCGCTCCGCGCCCCGCGCTCCGCGCCCGCACACCACACCCCCCACGAGAGAAACGCGCCACCGCGCCCCACGCCTGGGAATGACGTCGACACGCCCCCCCCCGCCCCTCCCGTGGCTCATCGCCGCGGCGCTGCTGAGCGCCCGCCTCCCCGGGGCGCGCGCCGAGTCCCCCGCGTCGGCGCCGCGCGCCGCCCTCACGCTCCCCGCGGCGGCGCGCGCCCCCCTCGCGCGCGCCCTCAGCGGCGACGCACCCCTCCGCGCGCTCCTCTACGGCGACTCCCATACGCAGGGCGCCTTTATGTCGGACGCGCTGCGCGACGCCCTCAGCCCGCCCCCGCCGGGCGGCGCGCCCTCGCCAGGGTTTGTGCAGGCGGAGCACCCGCAGTCCTGGGGCGGCGACGTGCGACTCGAGGGCGAGTGGATCCGCCAGAACTGGATCTACGCCGGCGACCAGGGCCCCTTTGGGCCGCTCGGCGTGGCGTTCGTGACGCAGGCGCGCGGGGCGAGCGCCACCCTCACCCTCGACGCGCCCCCGCCCCCGGCGGGCGCCGAGGTCACGCTCTTCTATGAGGAGGGCCCCCGCGCCCTCGGCTTCTGCGCGCGCCCCCTCCCCGACCCCCGCCAGCGCGCCCGCGCCGCCGCCGCCGCCCTTGAGACCGCCGCCCTAGACCCGCGCGGGGGGGCGCGCGGCGACGCCCCCGACCCGCCCGCCCCCCCCCCCCCCCCCCCCCCCCCCCCCCCCCCCCCCCCCCCCCCCCCCCCC
>VGTA01000785.1 GCA_016874875.1 Deltaproteobacteria bacterium
CGGGGGGGGCGTGGGCGGGGGCGAGGTAGAGCCTGTAGCGGATCCGCGCGGGGTCGCTCGCGTCGTCGGTGGCGGGGAGCCAGCGGGCGGTGACCTGGGTGGTGAGGGGGGCGCTGAGGGCGCCGATGCCCTCAAAGGCGGGGGGGGCGGCGTCGGGGGCGGGGAGGGTGGTGAGGCGCGCCACGGCGAGGTTGGCGTCGAGGTTGCCGGCGGCGTCGCGGGCGCGCACGGCCACGGTGTAGCGGGCGTTGGGGGTGAGGCCCGTGAGGGTGACGCCGCGCCCGCCGCGCGCGGTGGCGGCGGGCGCGGCGCGGCTCACCGCGTCGCCGCGGGTGGCGTACACCAGGTAGTCGAGCTCCGCGGCGGGGGTGGCGTCGTCGGCGGCCTCCTCCCAGCGCACAAAGGCCTGCGTGTCGCTCTCCGCGGCGGCGCCCGTGACGCCGGCGAACGTGGGCGGGGCGAGGTCGGGGACCGCCCCGAGCCCGCCGCGCACCACGGCGTGGTCCGAGTTGATGCCGGTGTGGACCTCCGCGGCGAGGGGGAGGGCGCTGAGGGGGGCGGGGGCGTTGACGCCGCCGCCCCACCGCAGGAGCTCGCCGGAGGCGCTGATGGCGAAGCTGTAGCTCTCGCCGGCGCTCACCCACACGCTCCCCTGCGCGCCGGGGACGCGGGCGGGGGCGGGGACGGAGGTGCCGTCGGCGGCGCACTGCCCCTGCCCGTCGCTGCCCCACGCCACGACCACGCCGTCGTTGAGCAGCGCGAGGGTGTGGAAGTGCCCGCCCTCCACCTGCCGCACCCCCGTGAGCGCCTCGGCGCCGTCGAGGCCGCGGACGAGGCCGGGGACGAGGCGGTCGGCGTCGCTCTCGGGGCCGTCGCCGAGGCAGTGCGCCTGGTCGGCGCCCCACGAGGCGAGGCGCCCGTCGGCGAGCACGGCGTAGGCGCAGTGCCCGCCCGAGGCGACGGCGGTGACGCCCTCGAGGAGCCCCACGCCGCCGAGCCCCTTGACGAGCGTGGGCTCGCCGCTCGACACGCCCCCGTCGCCGAGGTTGCCCGTGCTCGGGTCGCCCCACGCCACCACGTTGCCGTTGGCGAGGAGGGCGAGGGCGTGCGCCTCGCCGGCGGCGATGTCCACCACGCCGCTGAGCTCGCCGAGCCCGCCGAGGCCGGGGGCGGCGTAGGGGGTGGGGGCGTCGTTGCCCCAGAGGGCGACGCGCCCGTCGCCGAGGAGGGCGAGGGCGCCCTGCCCCTGCGCCACGACGCGCGTCACCCCCGAGAGGAGCCCGGCGCCGCTGAGGCCGAGGACGCGCTGGAGCCCCGGCGTGTCCGTGAGGGTGCCGACGCCGAGCTCGCCGTGCGTGTTGCGCCCCCAGGTCCACACGGCGCCGTCGTCGGTGAGCGCCACGCTGAATCGCGTCCCCGCCGCCACCTCCACCACGCGCCCGGCGAGGGCGGGGAAGGGCTCGAGGGCGGGGCTGTCGGGCTGCTCGCCGGGGTCGCCGGGGACGCCGTTGACCTGCCCCTCAAAGTTCCTGCCGAGGGCGTAGAGGGCGGGGGCGGGGGCGCGGAGGGTGTTGAGGAGGGCGGGAGGGGAGAGGGGGCTGAGGTTGCCGGCCCCGTCTCGCGCCCGCACGGCCACGGCGAGGGGGCCGGGCGGCAGGGCGGTGAGCGGGCGGCGGGTGGCACCGGGGGCGCTGGTGGCGTGGGGCGCCGCGGCGGCGAGGCCCTCGACGGTGCGCGCCACGAGCAGCTCGTAGGTGAGCTCCTCGGTGGGCGTCTCGGGGTCCTGGCTGGGGGACCAGGCGAGCTCGGCGCGCGACGTGGTGACGGCGGTGAGCTCGGTGATGGCGGGGGCGGTCGGGGGGGTGAGGTCGGCGGGGGTGGCGCCCGCCTCGGCGCCTGCGGGGGTCACGCCCGCTTGTGCGCCTGCGGGAGTCGCGCCCGCCTCGGCGCCTGCGGGAGTCGCGCCCGCCTCGGCGCCTGCGGGGGTCGCGCCCGCTTGCGCGCCTGCGGGAGTCGCGCCCGCTTGCGCGCCTGCGGGAGTCTCGCCCGCTTGCGCGCCTGCGGGAGTCGCGCCCGCTTGAGCGCCTGCGGGAGTCGCGCCCGCTTGAGCGCCTGCGGGGGTCGCGCCCGCCTCGGCGCCTGAGGGGAGGGCGGGCTCCTCGCCGTCTCCCCCGACGCACCCTTGGGCGGTGAGGGCGGCGAGGGCGGTGAGGGCGGCGAGGGCGGCGGGGCGGGCGCGCAGCAGCGCGCGCGCGGGCGTCGCGGGCGTCGCGCGGCGGGGGGGGGGAGGGGGCTGAGCTGGGGGCATGATCTCACGAGGGGGGGGGTGAGGGCAGACGAGG
>VGTA01000786.1 GCA_016874875.1 Deltaproteobacteria bacterium
GGCAGGAGGTGCCTCCAGAGGTGACGCCCATGAATCGCATCCTGTCGGCCTCTCCGCCCCTCGCGCGCCCGCTCCCCCCCCCCCCCCCCCCCCCCCCCCCCCCCCCCCCCCCCCCCCCCCCCCCCCCCCCCCCCACCCCCCCCCCCCCCCCCCTGATCCCCCCCCCTCCGCCCACTCCCCAGGAGTCCCCACATGAACATCCTCAGCGGCCTCAGCGGCCTCGCGCAGAGCGAGCTCGTGGCCAAGATCATCCAAAACGAGCAGCTCGTCAACGCCGTCCTCAAGGCCTTCACCCTGTCGATGGAGGCCAAGCGCCTCGTGGAGGGGCAGTACGAGGCCACCCTCAGCGCCTGCGGCCTCGCCCCCCTCGCCCGCCTCAAGGCCGCCGAGGACGACGCGCGCGCCATCGAGGAGGAGGTGAGCGCGCTGCGCGAGCAGCTCACGCGCCTGTCCTCGGAGGCGCGCGAGGGGCGCGCCGCCACCCTTGAGCTCAAGGCCACCCAGGAGGCGCTGGCGTCGGCGCAGGGGGCGCTGACCGCCACGCGGGCGGAGCTGCGGGACGCGCACCGCGAGCTCAAGAAGGCGCAGGAGCAGCTCGACGCGCTCCGCAAGGCGCCGCGCGCCCCCAGCGACGCCCCCAGCGCCGCCCCCAGCGCCGCCCCCAGCGCCGCCCCCAGCGCCGCCCCCAGCGCCGCCCCCAGCGCCGCCCCCAGCGCCGCCCCCAGCGCCGCCCCCAGCGCCGCCCCCAGCGCCGCCCCCAGCGATGCCCCCCGCTGGGGCACTATGACCAAGCCGCAGCTCATCGCCGCCGCGATCGAGCTCGGCCTCTCCGTGCAGGACACCCTCAAGAAGGCCGACCTCCTCAAGCTCCTCAAGGGCCACGCCGTGGGCTCCGCGGGGGAGGGCGATGCCTGAGCTGAGCGGCGGCGGGCCGCTGCGCGGCGTCCGCGTCCTAGACCTCTCGCGCCTGCTCCCCGGTCCCGCCTGCACCTGGCTCCTCGCCGAGCTCGGCGCGGAGGTGGTGTGCGTGGAGCCCAAGGGGGGGACGCCCACCCGCGCCGCGCCCCCGCGCGTGGGGGGCGAGGGCGCCTACTTCACGGCGCACCACGGCGGCAAGCGGAGCGTGGCGCTCGACCTGCGGCACCCCGAGGCGCGCGGGCTCCTCCTGGCGCTCGCGCCGCGCTTTGACGTGCTCGTGGAGGGCTTCCGCCCCGGCGCCCTCGAGGAGATGGGCCTCGCCCCCGAGGCGCTCCACGCCGCCGCCCCCGCGCTCGTCATCGCGCGCCTGTCGGGGTATGGGCAGACGGGCCCGTGGGCGGCGCGCCCCGGCCACGACATCAACTACCTCGCCCTGAGCGGCGCCCTGAGCGGCGCGCCGGTGGGGGCGCGCGGGCACGCGCTCTACGCCCTGCAGCTCTGCGACCTCTCAGGCTCCTACGCCGCCGCCCTGGGGGTGTGCGCGGCCCTCTTTGAGGTGGAGCGCGCGCGGGCGCGTGGCGAGGCGCCCCGAGGGCGGACGCTCGACGTGTCGCTCACGGAGGCGGCGCTCGCCCTGAGCGCGGCGCCGGTCTACGGGTTTGGCAACCGCGGCGAGGAGCCGCGGGCGCAGGGGGAGCTGCTCAACGGCGGGGTAGACCCGTACCGCTCTTACGAGTGCGCCGACGGCGCGTGGGTGACGCTCGGGGCGCTCGAGCCCAAGTTCCTGCAGGCGGCGCGCGCCGCCCTCGGCCCCGACCCCGCCCGCTGGGCCGAGTCCTTCCGCGCCGCCCCCGCCGCCGAGTGGGTGGAGCGCCTCGCCGACGCCTGCGCGGCGCCCGTGTTGAGCTACGCCGAGCTGCTCGCGCACCCGCAGCACGCCGCGCGCGGCGCCGTGGCGCGCGACGCCGAGGGGCGCGCGTGGGTGCGCGCCCCCCTCTATGCCGGCCCCCTGCGCCCCGCCCCCGCCCTCGGCGAGCACACGCGCGCGGTGCTCACCGAGGCGCTCGGCGCCGAGGAGGCGGCGCGTCTGCTCGCGGCCGGGGTGGCGGCGGAGCGCCCCACGCCGCGGCCCTCGCCGCTGTTCGCCCCGCAGACCGCCCCGCCGCCCTCGCCCTCGCCCTCGCCCTCCTCCTGAGCCACCCACCCCCCACGAGAGTCAGACCGCCGTGAGCACCTCCGCGCGCTTCTACCTGCGCCTCACCCCTGAGCAGCTCCTCGAGTACTACCACGGGCACAAGCAGTTCGTGCGCGTGCAGACCCTGGAGGGCTTCTCGATTCAGTTCCGCGCCGACCACCTGCGCCGCTGGGTGACGCGCGTCGGCATCGACGGGGTCTTTGAGATCCGATTTGACGACGAG
>VGTA01000787.1 GCA_016874875.1 Deltaproteobacteria bacterium
TGTTGTCCTCAAAGAAGTTGTTGGCGGCGAACACCCACAGGTCGGCGGGGTTGAAGCCTGAGTTGAGCGCGAAGGTCTTGTAGATGGAGCGGAACAGCCCGAGGCCCTTGGCGCCGTCGCGCATCTTGGTGTTGAAGCGCTCGAAGTTGCGCCCCGCCGCCCCGCGGATGGAGAACGAGAGGCGGTTGCGGCGGTAGTTGTCGAAGATGTGATTGACCTCCTGCTGCGAGATGAAGAAATCAAACAGCTCATAGGAGTCAGCGCCGTTGTCGTGGCGATAGACCGACAGGTTGCCCAGGTCCGCCCAGCTGTCGGTGCCAAAGCCGTAGGGCACGCGCACGCGCTTGTCAGCCTTGCTGATGGCGTTGCCGCCCTGATAGAAGTTGGGGCCCTCGCCCGCCTCTGGCATGCGCATGTCGCTCCAGAAGCGGTAGTCCACGCGCTGCTGACGGCAGCGGCTGTAGGCGCCCCCCACGTTGACCACGAGGCCGTCGAGGGTGGGGTGCCACAGACCGTCGCGCGCGTCATCCCAGTCGGAGGGCTTGAAGTTCTCGGGAAGCACGCTCTGGCAGTCATCGATGAGGTCGTAGAACTTGTTGAGCCCGGAGTAGTGGGTGAGGTCGGTGCCCTCCACGTCCCAGCCAAAGCCCGTGATGCCGCCAAAGTTGTCCATCTTCTGCAGGACGCCCACGGCGCGGCGGCTGGCGTCGCCCACCGAGAAGCTGCTGTCCTGGTACACCGAGAACACGTCGCCGTAGAAGGCGCGCGCGGCGGCGAAGTCATAGGCGCCGAGGCCGAGCATGTCCTGCGTGGGCTCGCCGGCGTAGTCCATCACCGACGAGTGCATCCACATCCACAGCCCGTTGTCGCGCTCCTCGGGGGTGACGGGGTCAAAGTAGCGCGGCCCCACGCAGCCCTCGCCGGTGGCGCTCAGCTCGTCGCACTTGGCGGTGACCTGGCCGTTCTTGGTGCGGAGCTGCCAGTACTGCGGGCGGTAGTTGAAGGCGTCGCTCGAGCTCACGAAGTTGTGGCGGAGGCTCACCGAGTGGCCCATCTCGTGGAGAATGACGGCGTAGTGCGCGCGGCGGGCGAGGTAGCTGCGCATCCTCTCGGCGCGCGCCTGCTGCACCTCTTGGCTGTCGCCGCGGTTAAAGTCGCCGAACTTGGCGGTGAGGAAATCGGCGAGAGCGCCATAGCCGTGGGGGGCGGGCGCCTCGTGGAGGATGCACGCGCCGCGCTCGGCGAGCGCCACCTCCTTGAGCTGCTTGACCTGACGCTGCACGGCGGGGTTGCCGCCGCGCAGGAGAGATGCGTGGTTGAGCACCGCGCCGCTCGTGGGCAGCCCCTCCACGCCCATCATCTGCTGCACCATGGAGTCAAAGAGCTCCGACTCCACGTCGGTGTTCTGCGCGCGCGTGGCGCGGGTCATGTAGGTGGTCATGTTCTCGGAGGGCGCCTCGATGTGCGCCTTGACGCCCTTGAGGGCGGCGCGGAGCTCGCCGAGCTTGGTCTGCATCTCCGCCGGCAGGGGGGCGTTGAGGCGCCCGCGGAGCGCCTCCACCTGCTCGGGGGTGAGCTCGGAGCCCTCCGCCGCCAGGTCCACGATGCGCTGGTCGCGCTCCTCCTTGGTGAGCTTGGGACTCAGCGAGCCGCCGTTGGCGCTCTCGGCGGCGAGCGCCCAGTCGCTGATGTAGTCGCCCTCGGTGACCTCCTCGGCGGTGAGCTCGCCCTTCATAAAGCGCAGGGTGTCGACCACCTTCTGCGACCACAGGTCGTTGACGTGGCTCCACACGTTGATGCTCGCCGAGATCGTCTCGCCGGTCACCGAGTCGGTGGCGTCGACCATGATGCCCCAGGGCGAGGGGGTCTGCGGAATCTTGATGACGTTCACCTGGTGGTAGCGCAGGTCGCCCATGCGCACCTTGAGGGCGGCGTCGCAGGTGGCGCGCTCCTCGGAGCCCGGGGGGGCGAGCTGGCAGTCGTCCATGGTCATGTCGGCGGGCAGGCGCAGCGACTCGTCCCCGCAGTAGGGGTGGTCGTCGGCGTGGACGGGGCTGTGGCAGAGCACCACCACGGGGTCCATGGTGGCCAGCGAGACGATGGCGTCCTTGTCGGCGCCCTCGAGGCCGCGCTTCTCCGCCACGCGCGCCGCGCGCGCCACGCAGCCCTCCGACTCCGCGGCGCTCGTGGCGTAGCCCTCCTCCTGCATGCACCGCTTCACCTCCCACGACACGGCGATCAGGTCCTCGTTGCGGTCCTGCTGGCCAAAGTGCACCGGGAACTGCTCCACGCAGCCGCGCTGGCGCCCCTCAAGGCACTCCGCGCGCTCGCCCT
>VGTA01000788.1 GCA_016874875.1 Deltaproteobacteria bacterium
AGGAGGCGAGCGCGGGGGCGCCGAGGTCCACGCGCAGGACGTCGGGCAGGGGCAGCGTGGGCGCCACGCGCACCTCCGCGCGCCACGGGCGCGGCGCCGGTGCGGCGAGGTCCCACGAGGAGGCCCGGGGGGCGGAGGCGCCCGCGCGCCCCTCGCGCCCCTCACGCCCCTCACGCCCCTCGAGCGTCGCGAGGGTGGCGTCGAGCTCCGCCTCGAGCGCCGCCAGCGCCGCCGCGCTCCCCGGGTCGGAGGGAATCACGGCGCTCGACGGCGCCTCCCGCGACGGCTCGCCCCCCTCCGCGGCGGGGCGGCGGCGGCGGGCGCCGCGCGCGTGGGGGTCGAGGAGGGCAGGGGAGGGGTGCGCGCGCGGCGCGAGGGCGCGGCGGTCCGCGTCGCGCATGAGCGGACTCAGCCCCAAGGCCCCCCCGGGGCGGTGCACGCTCGGCGCGCGCTGCAGCTTAGGGCGCGGCGGCTTGGGCGGCGGCGCCCAGGGCGCGCCCTCCTGCGCGGCGAGCGGGTCGTGGCCCTCAGGGGGCCCAAACCCCTCCCCGCGCGCGCTCACCAGCTCCGCCGCGTACACCTCGCGCGCGCCGCCGCGCCCAGCCTCAGCGCCAGCCTCAGCGCCAGCCTCAGCGCCAGCCTCAGCGCCAGCCTCAGCGCTAAGCTCAAACGCGGGCTCAAATGCGCGCTCAAACGCAGGCTCAAACGCAGGCTCGAACGCAGGCTCGAACGCAGGCTCAAACGCAGGCTCAAACGCAGGCTCAAACCCATGCTCAAGCCCCACCTCACCGTCACGGCCGTCGGGGCGCGTGCCGCGCGGGCTCACGAGCAGGTCGCGCAGATCGAGCTCCTCGGGCTCCTCAAAGACCTCTAGGGGCGCCGGGGGGGTGGTGACGGCGTCGCTGTCGGGGTCGTAGCGGGCGTCGGCGTCGCTCAACACATAAGGGGGGGCGAGGGCGGCGGCGGGCGCGGGGCGAGGCGGGGGGTGGCTCATGCGCAGTACCTGGAGCGGGGCTCGAACCCGCAAGCCCGAAGGCGGGGGATTTTAAGTCCCCTGTGTATACCTATTCCACCATCCAGGCGCGTGCGTCGACATCTGTAACGCGCCGCGGGCGGCGTGTCAAGACGCGCGGCGCGCGGCGCGCGCGCTCAGCGCGGCGCGAAGGCGTAGAGGAAGCCGCTGAGGGAGCTCGCGTAGAGCCAGCCCTCGCCGCTCAGGGCGAGGGGGGCGAGCACGCCGCTGCCGGCGCTCAGCTGGTCGCGCAGCGCCCCCGTGCGGGCGTCGAGCACGTAGAGGCCGCCGCGCGAGAGGGAGACGGCGAGGCCGCGGGGGAAGATCAGCGCGCGGGAGGGGGCGCCGTCGGTGCCAAAGCGCACGCGCCACGCCAGCGCCTTGCGCTGCACGTCAAAGCGCCCGAGCTCGCCGTGCTGCAGCCCCACCAGCAGGTCCCCCTCGTGCTCGCTGAGGGTGATGACGCCGGCGATGGGGTGAAACCAGCGCTCCGCCCCGGTCTGCGGGTCGAGGCCGTACAGGCCCGAGGCGGCGGAGGCGGCGATGAGCGTGCCGCCCACCACCACCGGGTCGGCGTCCACGTCCTGGAACTGCTCGCGCTGCGGCGCGAGGTCGCGCTCCCACAGCGGCGCGCCCGTGGTGGCGTCAAAGGCGGCGAGCACGCCGTCGCTGAAGCCCATAAAGACGGCGCCGCCCCAGGCGAGCGGGCGCGCCTCGCCGTGGAGGCTAAAGTCGCGGGGCGCCTCGCGCTTGCGCTGCCACAGCACGTCCCCCGTGCGCCGCGAGAGGGCGTAGAGGGTGTTGGTGCCGTCGGTGACGAACAGGCGGTCGGCGTCGAGGGTGAGGGGCGCGCGGGTGAGCCCCGAGAGCTGGCGGCGCCACTCAAAGGCGCGGCGGGTGACGCTGTAGGAGGAGAGGCGCCCGTCTCCCGTGGGCACGAGCAGCGAGTCCCCGTCAAAGACCGGCGCGCCGCTCCCCGGCGAGGTGCACTCCTCCTCCCACAGCAGCTCGCCGCTCTCCTTGTGGCGCACCTGCAGGCGACCGTCGTAGCCCACCACCGCCGCGAGGGGGCGCGTGGCGTGGAGCGCCACGCCGCCGATAAAGGTGTGGTTCTCGGCGAACGGGCCGCGGGCGCCGAGGTCGGCGCGCCAGGCGGGGCGGAAGGCCTTGGCGCTCGGCGGGTTGCGCGTCAGGCGCTCCTCGCCCCCGCGCAGGTCGTGGGGGCCGCGCGCGCTGGGCGCCACGGCGGGATTCCACGCGCACCCCGCCAGCCACGCGCCCCCCGCCAGCCACGCGCCCCCCGCCAGCCACGCGCCCCCC
>VGTA01000789.1 GCA_016874875.1 Deltaproteobacteria bacterium
GGGGGGGCAACGGCTACTACGGGTGGCGGATGTGGGGGGCGGGCGCGTCGGCGGTGGTGGTGGTGGACCCCGGGCGCCTCCCGCACGCGCAGTTCTGCGCCGCGCAGCGCGCCCTCGCCCTCGCCCTCGCCCGCCGCGGCGCGCCGCCGCCGCCCGTGGGGCACCTGCCGCTCACCCTCGAGGCGCTCACGGGGGCGGGGCGGGGGACCTTTGACATGGTGTTCTCGATGGGGGTGCTCTACCACCGCCGCGACCCCGCGGCGCACGTGGCGGCGCTGCGGGCGCACGGGCGCGCGGGGGCGCTAGTGGTCCTCGAGACGCTGGTGTGGGCGCGGGAGGGCGACGCGGAGCTGCCGCTGGCGGGGGGGCGCTACGCCAACATGGGCAACGTGTGGTCGCTGCCCACGCCGGCGCGGGCGCTGCGGTGGCTGGCGGAGGGCGGGCTGGGGGGTGGGCGCCTCGTGGACCTCACGCCCACCACCGTGGAGGAGCAGCGGCGCACGGCGTGGATGTCCTCTTTTTCGCTCGCCGAGGCGCTCGACCCCGCCGACGCCGCCCGCACGGTGGAGGGGCACCCGGCGCCCGTGCGCGCGCTCCTCTTGGCGGAGGTGCCCTGAGGGGCGCGCGGCGGCTCAGGGCCTGTGGTAGCCCGCGCCGGCGAGAATCGTATGGGCGCGGTAGAGCTGCTCAAGGAGCACCAGGCGCGCGAGCTCGTGGGGGAGGGTGAGGCGCCCGAGGCGGAGGCGGCGCGGGGCGGCGCGGAGGAGGTCGGGGTCGAGGCCGTCGGGGCCGCCGATCACGAACGGGAGCGTCGCCACGGAGCGGGTCTGCGCCTCGCCGATGTAGCGCGCGAGCTCCTCGGACGTCCACTCCTCGCCGCGCTCGTCGAGCGCCACCCACAGGGGGGCGCCGGCGAGGGCGGCGCGGAGGCGCTCCGCCTCCTGCGCCCGCCAGCGCGGCGCGTTGCCGGGGCCGCCGCTCCGCTGCGCGTCGCGCACCTCGGTGAGCTCGAGGCGGCAGAGGTGGCCGAGGCGCTCGGCGAACAGGGCGCAGCCGCTCCGCGCGTAGTCTTGCTTGAGGGCGCCCACGGCGATGAGCTGCAGCCTCACGCGCGGCTCACTCCTCGTCGCTGGCCACCGCGAGGCCGCCGCCGAGGCGGGGCGCCGGGGCGCCCTTAGGGATAAAGCTGAGGCGGTCGGCCTCGTGCCACAGCCCCTCGAGGTCGTAGAGCTCCCGCTCCTCCACCACAAAGATGTGCACCACGAAATCGCCGTAGTCCGACACCACCCAGCGGCGGTTGCGGACGGGGTCGCGGCTGAGGCTGCGCAGCTTGAGGTCGCGCATCTGTCGCTCGAGGTGGTTGCTGAGGGCCTGCACGTGGCGCTCGTTGCGGGCGCTGGCGATGATGAGGAAGTCGGTGTAGCCCACGAGCTGCTCGACGTCGAGGATCTGGATCTCGCGGGCCTGCTTGTCCCAGAGGGCCTGTGCGGCGAAGCGGGTCACGTCCTCCACGGTCATGGTGGAGGGGTCGAGGGTGGGGGTGGGGTCTTTGGCGCTCACGCGCACCTCGCAGTGGCTGTGTGTGGTCGCTCTAGGAGCGGTGATGGTCTGCGCGGCGGGCGAGGGGGGTCGCGCGCGGCGCCTGGGTAGGGGGGCGCAGAGGTATCACTTTTGCGGGGGAGGCGCAAGGCGCTTGCGGGCGCGGCAGCGGTCGCTGCAGTAGCGGACCTCGTCCCAGATCTTCTCCCAGCGCTTGCGCCAGGTCATGGGGCGCCCACAGGCGGCGCAGGGCTTTTGGGGGAGGTGGGATTTGTTGCCGGGGTGGGTCATGGGGGGACCTCGGGGCGGGCTGGGGTGGTGGCGCGGGGGCGGGCGTGCTAGAGATGAGCGGCGCGGCGAGCGGTCGCCCCAAGCGTCACCCCAAGCGGCGCCCCAAGACGCGCCTCCAATAGGTGGCCCAATCGGTGCCCCAATAGGTGCCAGGCTCTTATTATGTACATAAGAATCAAGCTGATTCTCCTCTGCGCCCTCACCTCCCCCCCCGCCCGCGCCACCCCCCCGCCCGCCGCGCCGCGCCTGCCCGCCCCCCTCGCGCGCCCAGCGGCGCTGGTGGGGGAGTGGCGCGGCGACGGACTCGCCCTCACCCTGCGCGCCGACGGCGGCTACGAGCTGACCGAGCTGACCGAGCCCGCTGAGTCCGCCGAGCCCGCCGAGCCCGCCGAGCCCGCCGAGCCCGCCGCGCTCCCCCCCCCCCCCCCCCCCCCCCCCCCCCCCCCCCCCCCCCCCCCCCCCCCCCCCCCCGCCCCCCCCCCCCCCCCCCCGGGCCGCGGC
>VGTA01000790.1 GCA_016874875.1 Deltaproteobacteria bacterium
GGGACAGGGACAGGGACAGGGACAGGGACAGGGACAGGGACAGGGACAGGGACAGGGACAGGGACAGGGACAGGGACGTGCGGCGCCTAAGGGCGCGACCGGGCGAGGGCCACAAAGCCGCGCGCTCAAACAGCGCGCGTGCCGCTCGTTATTCCCGCCGCGCGTCCTCCTAGAGGTCGATCACGATGACGCGCTTGGGCTCCTGCTCCGCCTCCGCCTCCACCTCATGGTGGCGCGGCTCGGGGGGGGTGGGCAGGGGGAGCTCTAGGACCGGGCGCTCGCTCTGGCGACGGCGCTCCTCTTCTCGGCGACGGATCTGTTCGATGATGTACGCGTCGAGCATAACGTCCTCTCTTTCTGTGTGACGGCGCTGTGTGACGGCGCTCTGTGACGGCGCCCGCGAGGGCGCTGCGCGGCGAGGCGCGGCGGCGCTTACAGAGATAGTCACCCAACAACAGATGTCGATGGGCCTATTTCATGTCCGTGTCATGTCCGCCCGCCCTTAGAGGGGACAAAAATACGCCGCCCCCTGCAAGCGCCTCACCGCGACGGGCGCGAGCGGGGGGGAGGAGCGGGGCGTATCTGCTCGTTTTTATTGATTCGCGCGCCCCCGCCCCCCCCCCCCCCCCCCCCCCCCGCCCTCCGCCCCCCCGCTCCCCCGCCCGCCCGCGAGGCCCCGCCCGCCTCAGAGTCCCGAGTTGAACACGAACGGGAACTTGATCTGACACATGCCGCCGTCGGGCTTGGTGAACTGCCAGCGCTCCACCGAGCGCGTCATGCAGCTCTCCACGATGCCGTTCTTAAGCGAGGAGCTCTCCACCCACACCTTCTGCACCGAGCCGTCGAGCTTGATGATCCACGAGAGCGTCACCTTGCCGCCGAGCTCGGGGTTGCGGGCGAGCTCCTTCTCATAGCAGTAGGTGATGGCGCGCTGACGGGAGTTGACCACGCGGAGGATGTCGGCCTGCTTACAGAAGTTGCCCACCGTGGGCGCGCCCTTCTGCACAGAGAACTTAGCCTTCGCCTTGCCCTTGCCGCCGAGGCTCGCCTTGGTGCCGCGCCCGCCGCCGGTGTCGATGCTGCCCATGCCGTGGATGCGCCCGAACCCCGAGCCGCCGCCGCCGGAGCCCGTGCCGCGCATGCCCATCCCGCCGGCGCCGTTGCCGATCACCAGCTCGCCGTCGCCGCCGCTCATGGCGGCGTTGAGCTGATCGGAGAAGCCGTCGCGGTTGCCGAACACGCTGCTCAGGGCGCCGCGCCCCATGAGACTCGAGCTGAGCGCCTTGGCGAGGCCCACGTTCTTGATCTTGTCCACCATCTCGCCGTCGGTGGTGGGCACCTTGGACTTCTCGAGCTTGTCCTCTTGCCCAAACTTGCCCTCCTCGCCGCCCGCCTGCTTGCCCACGTCCTCCTCCTCCTCCTCCTCGGTGAGCTCCTCAGGCGGCTTGTCGTCGATCTTCTCGGTGAGGACGTCGATGAAGCGGTCGTTGATCTTCACGTTGATGAAGATCGCGTCGTAGCTCTTGAGCGCGAAGGCGCTGATCAGGACGCCGAAATGCAGGAGCATGGCGAACAGGAGCGCCGAGAAGAAGGTCGACTCTATGCTGCCGAGCAGCGGCTTCTTAAAGACGCGGTGCTCGAAGGGGGTGACCTGGAAGAAGACCGCGAGGTCCTCGGTGAGCTTGAGCATGCCGCGGTCGCCCTCGCTCAGCGTCATCGACGCGGGCGTGTCGGCGCCGAGGGCCTTGCGGTCGCCGCGCGTCTCCACCCAGCCGCTGAGGCCCTTGGAGAGCTGAAGCTCTGGCGACGAGTCCACGCTCGGGCTAAAGAGCTCGTAGCGGTCACTGATGACGCCGTTGGCGGAGGGCGGCACCGAGAGGTGGTCGCGCTTGTGCTGGCCGATGGTGATGCCCTTCTTGGGGCTGAGGGTCTTCTCGGCGACGACTGTGTCGTTCCACAGGACCGCGAGACGTACGACTGTTGTTGTCTTCAAGGTGGCTCTCCGTCATCTGCGCCCGCCTAGCGCGTTGTCTAGCGGGGAGAGTGTTTGAAACTCCTGAGCGCTTCGGGTATGGCACCCTACGCTCACGCGCCTCAGGAATCAACTGCAGGCGCGCGGCGGGGCGTTTTTTGCCCCACCCCCGCTACCCCTCTGACCGCGCGCGACCTTGAGGGTTCCCGCGCGGGTGATTTTTTTTGGGGCGCTCTGTGGCGCTCTGGCGCGCACACCGAACTACCTCAACGCGCTGCGGAGAAGAGAGTGCAAAATATCACCCCCTGCGCCGTCCACGCCCGCGCGCCGCGCGCCCCTGAGCGGACTCCTA
>VGTA01000791.1 GCA_016874875.1 Deltaproteobacteria bacterium
CCCCCGCCCGCAGCGGCGCCTCCCCCACCCCCGCAACCGCCCCCTCCCGCAGCCGCGCCCGCGCCGCCGCCCCCGCCGGCCCGCCCCCCGCGCCCCGCCCCGCCCGCAGCGGCGCCTCGCGCCCCCCCGCCCCCCGCGCCGCCTCCCCGAGCGCCCCCAGGCGCGCCGCCCACGCGGCGCCCGGCTTGGGCCACTCCTCCGCCACCCGCAGGTACGCCGCCGCCACCGCGCCGCCCGCCGCCCCCCCCAGCTCCGCCGCCACGCGCTCGTAGAGCCACCCCTCCCCGAACGGCGCAGGGCGCGCCCACGCCACCTGCTCGAGCGCCGCGGCGAGCCCCTCCCCGCCCAGCCCCTCGAGCGCCCCCCGCAGCGCCCCCTCCGCCGCCGCGGGCGCGAGGTCGAGCGCCGAGGCGGCGAGCCAGAGGCGGTCGGCGGCGGCGAGGCGCGCCGGGCGCGCCAGGACCGCCCCCACCGCGCCGCCCGCCTCGAGCAGCCGCGCCGCCCGCAGCGCCACCTGCAGCGCGCCCCGCGACAGCGCCCCCTCGCCCTCGAGCGCCGCCGCGAGCGCCGCCCGCGCCCGCGCCGCCTCCTCCGCCCGCCGCGCCGGCTCCCCCGCCCCGTGCAGCCCCGCCGCCGGCTCCCGCCACAGGTAGGCGCGCGTGAGCGCCGCCCCGTCCGCGGGGCGCTCCCCATACACCTCGCGGCGCTCGAGCGGGTCGCGCTGGAGGTCGTAGAGCGCGCGCAGGTCGCGCCGCGGCGTGAGCAGCAGCTTGAGGCCGCCCTGCGACAGCACCCCCCAGGTGGTGGCGTTGCCGTTGCTCACCAGGTACTCAAAGGGCCACGGCGCCCCCGCCGCCGACAGGAGCGGCGCGAGGCTGCGCCCGCGGTAGGCGGGCGGCGCGGGCAGCCCCGCGAGGTCGAGCAGCGTGGGCGCGAGGTCGATGTTGCCCACCACCTCCCCGCGCGCCCGCCCCCCCGGCGCCGGGTGGCGCGGCGACCAGACCAGCAGCGGCACGCGCACCTGCTCGTCATAGGCCGACGTGCCGTGCCCGCTCGCCCCGTGCGCCCCGAGCCCCTCCCCGTGGTCCGACGTGAGCACCAGCGCCGTCCGCTCGGCGAGCCCCCGCGCCTCAAGGGCGCCCCAGATCCGCGACATCTGCGCGTCGAGCTCCCGCAGCGCTAGGCGGTAGCGGGCGCGCGCGTCCCCGTCGCGGGCGGTGGTGAAGCGCCCACGCGCGAAATACGGCGAGTGCATCATGTAGAGGTGCACCCAGGCGAAAAACGGGCGCGCCGCGTCGCGCGCGTCGAGCGCCGCCCCCCACAGCGCCGGCGCCGCCCCCTGCTCCCACTCCGCGAAAAACGTCGCCCGCTCAAACGGCTCGATGAGGTGCCCCGCCCCGTCCGGCACCGGCCACAGGAAGTACTCCGGCGTGAGCGCCAGCGTCTCATAGCCCGCCCGCGCGAACACCTCCACCACGCTCGGCGCCGGCGGGCGCCGCCGCTCGCCCACCTCCACGCCGTAGAAGGCGGCGGGGGTGGACAGCTTGGTCCGCGACGCCTGCGCGTAGGCGCGCGTGAACGTGTGCGCCCCCCGCCGGCGCCAGGCGGTGAGGAAGGGGGTGTCGTCGGGGGCGGCGAGGGGCGGCTCCCCGGGGCGGAGGGCGAGGTCGGCGAGCAGCGCGTCGTAGCGCAGCGTGTCCACCATCACCAGCACCACGCTCTGCGGTACCCCCCCGCCGCGCGCCCCTTCTGCCGCCGGTCCTGCCGCCGCTCCTGCCGCCGCTCCTGCCGCCGCTCCTGCCGCCGCTCCTGCCGCCGCTCCTGCCGCCAGCTCACGCGCGTTGAGCGCCGGCAGCGCCCCTAGCGCCTCGGCGAGGTCCCCGAGGCGCGCCGCCGGGGGCGACAGCCACAGCGCCAGCCCGGCGCGCGGCGAGAGCGCCGAGAGCGCCGCGCGCGCCTCGTGGGGCAGGCGGGCGATGAGCAGCGCCGCCACCGGCGCGAGCGCGGCGAGGAGCGCCAGCGCCGCCGCGCGCCCCCCCACCGCCGCGCGCCCCCCCACCGCCCCGCGCCCCTCCCCCGCCCCGCCCCCCCCCACCGCCCCCAAGGGCGCCAGCGCCGCCCCCCCCAGCAGCGCGCTCAGCCCATAGAGCGCCGCGTGCGCCTCGGGGTAGAGGCCGGGCAGCGCCAGCAGGTCGAGGGCCGCGCACCCCGCCGCCCCCGCGCCGAGCGCCGCGCGCCCCCACCCGCGCCCCGCCAGCCACAACAGCGCCACGCCGCCGAGCCCGAACGCGGCGGCGGCGGCGGGGGCGAGCGCCTCGGCCCAG
>VGTA01000792.1 GCA_016874875.1 Deltaproteobacteria bacterium
CCCCCCCTTATCAGGACCCCGCTATGTCTCGCCAGTCCCTGCTCTCCGCCGCCCTCTCCGCGGCCCTCTCCGCCACCCTCCTGCCCGCCGCCGCCCTCGCCGCGCCCGGGTCCTTTGCGTTTACGGGTACCGCCGATTTCGTGAGCGACGCGCCCCTCGAGAAGATCAACGGTCAGGCCAACGGCGGCGGGGCGGTCACCCTCGACCTCGCTGACCTCACCACGCTCTCGGGCACCATCGTGATGCCTGTGCGCACCATGAAGACGGGCAACGCCCAGCGCGACGACCACCTC
This sequence comes from Deltaproteobacteria bacterium, assembly GCA_016874875.1. Taxonomy (GTDB): domain Bacteria; phylum Myxococcota_A; class Bradymonadia; order UBA7976; family VGTA01; genus VGTA01. The sequence continues at coordinate 294 of VGTA01000792.1, forward strand.
TACGGCAGCGACTGGCTCGAAGCCGACAAGTGCCCCGACGTCAAGCTCGAGCTCAAGGGCGCCAAGGTGGAGAGCGTGGAGACCAAGGGCGACATCACCGTCGCCAAGCTGGTGGTCAACGGCTCCTTTGGGCTCCACTGCCAGTCCAAGGACCTCGCGATCCCCGTCACCCTCAAGGCCAAGGCAGGGCAGGCCAAGGTGAGCGCCTCCTTCAGCGTCTCCCTCGCCGACTTCAAGGTCGCCGGCAAGGCGGGCGTGGTGGGCGAGAAGGTGGGCAACTCCATCGCCGTGACGGTCAACCTGTCCGGCGCGCAGGGCGGCTGAGGTGGGCGCCCAGCGCGCCGGCGCGCTCGTCTGCGCCCTGCTCGCCGCCGCCGTGATGGGCCTGTGGGTCTACAAGGGCCTCACCAAGCCCGAGGGCTTTAAGCTAGGCACCAACTCGCAGGTCTTTGTGGAGCAGACGGCGGTGGACGCGTTCGGCGACGAGGTGAAGTCGCGCGTGCTCGTCGACAACCCCGACCGCCTCGACCTCGGCCTCGACCGCGCCGGTCCCCTCGCCGGCGCCCTTGGCGCGCTCGCCGTGGGCTTGTTCGTGTGGGGACGGCGCGGGTGAGCGAGTCCCCTGAGCGGGCGCGGGGCGGCACGGCGGGCGGCGCGGCGCTCGGGGTGATCGGGGTGATCGGGGTGATCGGGGCGCTCGTGGGAGCGGCGCTCTACGCGCGCGCCCCGGCCCCCTCCTCGGAGACGCGCGCCGCGGCGGGGGGGGGCTTGAGCGGGGGCGAGGGGCGCGCGGGGGCGAGCGCGGGGGCGGCTGCGCGTGAAGGAGGGGAGGGCGGCGCGGCGGGCGACGCGGCGGGCGGCGCGGCGGGCGGCGTTGGCGAGCGCGAGGGCGTTGGCGAGCGCGAGGGCGTTGGCGAGCGCGAGGGCGTTGGCGAGCGCGAGGGCGTTGGCGAGCGCGAGGGCGCGGGCGAGCGCGAGGGCGCGGGCGGCGCGGCGCGCGGCGCGCTCCCCCCCGGCGTCCTCGCCCCGCCGCGCCTCGCCCCCGGCGAGCTCTACGCGCCCCCCTCCCCCGGCGCCCCCACGCCGCCCCCCGCCGCCCCCGCCGCGGGGCGCTGGGCGCCGGACGCGCGCCCTGAGGGCCTCGCGGCGCGCGGCGTCCTCGGCCAGCGCCCCTCCTGGCTCCGCGCCGCCGCCGAGGCGCGCGGGTGGCGGGCGCAGGAGGGCGCCCTCGAGCTCACGCGCCCCCTCTCGCTCCCCCCGCCCCTCAGCGGCGACATCCGCGTGAGTCTGGGCGCGGGCGCGTGGGGAACGGACGGCGCGCAGGGGGGGGCGGGCGACACGAGCGCGCTGCGCGACGCCCTCGTCACCTTTGACGAGGGCGCCACCGCCGCCGACGCCTCCCTCGTGTGGGCGCTGCTGCTCGGCGACGAGGAGCTCGCCCTCGGCGCCCCCCGCGCCGAGGCCCCCACCCCTGGCTGGCGCTGGAGCGCTGATGTGCGCCTGCCGAGCGGCCGCTACGCCCGCGTGGAGCTCGTGGGGCGCGCTACAGGCGCGCCCCCGTATGGACCCGCGAGCGTCAGCGTGCAGCTCTTGTGGGCTTCTCCCTGAAGCGGGGAGGCGCGCGGGGAGGCGCGCCGCTCGCGCGCCCAAAATCGCCCTTCGTTCATAATTCTTCTTGAGTCAGTGCGCGCCTGTATTATGCTCAGAGCGCTACACTTAGAGCACACATCAGACGCCAGAAGCCGCGAAGAGCGCCTCAACGCCGCTCAGCCCCGCGCGGGCGACCCGCCAGCACCTCCTCGCCCGCCACGCCCCTTTCACTCGCCCGCCGCCACCTCCCACGCGCCACAAGGTCATCGCCATGTCCATCAGGCAAACACTCGCGCTCTCGCTCGGGGCGCTCTGTCTCGCGCTCTGCGTGCCGGCGCGCGCCGCGCTCGCAGACGACGACATCGTCTTGGTGCCTTTCGCCCCCAACAACCTCGAGCTGCCGCACCCCGTGCACGAGAACGCGCGCATCACCCTC
>VGTA01000793.1 GCA_016874875.1 Deltaproteobacteria bacterium
TCTCCGACTCCAACCTCGGCGTCGGCGCGATCCTGCACTCGTGGGACTTTGGGCTCACCACCTTCGGCTCCGTCGGCCTGCGCCTCCCCACCTCCCTCGCCTCACAGGCGCGCACCATGCAGGCGGGCGCGTCGAGCACCCTGGCGCTCACGCAGGCGCTCGGGCAGATGGGCAGCCTCAGCTACAGCTTCGGTCTCGGCTACACCTGGTTTGAGTACACCACGGGCGAGACCGAGACCCCCCGCATCGCCAACTGCCGCAGCGCCCTGCTCGGCTGCGACCCCTTCTTGAACAACGGCGTCCGCAACGCCCCGTGGAACATGACGCACAGCCTGAGCGCCAGCGTCTTCCCCGCCAGCTGGCTCTTCTTCTCGGTGAGCGCCGCCTGGATCGACAGCCGCCTCTACCCGCGCACCCTCGACGACTCAGCGGTGAGCTACGTGGCGCAGGAGCCCACGCAGCAGCGCGTGGCCATGAACTACACCATCGAGCTCGACATCCAGCCCGAGCCTTGGCTGATCGTGGCGCTCATGCTCGACACCTTCCACCCGCAGCGCGCGCCCGACACGTCGCTCTACACGCCCTTCTTCAACCGCTTCACCACCGCCTCAGTAGACCTGCGCTTCACCCTCGGCGTCTTCCGCGTGGCGCAGACGGCGTCGTCGGAGGGCTCAAGCGCGGCGCCGCAGGCGCTGCAGAAGCCCGCCGAGAAGCCCGCCGAGAAGCCGGCGCCGTGATTCTCCACCCCCTACCTACCCCCCCAGACCCCTGATCTCTCCCCCCCCGCCCACCCCAAGGAGGCGCCCCCCATGTCCCCTCACAGGAGAGCCCTGCGCGCCACACGCGCGCGCCATGCGCTCGCCCTCACCACGCTCGCCGCGCTCGCAGCGCTCGCAGCGCTGGCAGGCTGCGCGGAGGAGCGCCCGCCCATCGACCGCGTGCAGCCCCTCGCGCTCAAGAAGTCGTTCTTTATCGGCGAGGATTTCAAGAGCACCGCCGACGACCCCGAGTTCTGGACCCAGGGCACCCTGATCGACGTCGGCTACGGCGCCGCGCAGGACGGCCTCTTCACGTCCACCTACGCGCAGCCCACGTCGCGCATCAAGTGGCAGATCACCGAGGAGCTGCTCATCGGGCGCATCGCCTATGAGCGCATCCAGGGCAGTGACGGCAAGGGCATTGACCCCTTTGGCGTCAAGACCACCCAAGACGGCGTGATCGTGGCGGCGTTCCGCGTCGAGAGCCATTTCGACATCATCAACGCCTACAACCCCACCACCGGCGAGCAGCTCAACATCCGCGTGGAGGACTCCAGCGACCGCCCCTGGTACGAGCGCGAGTACATCCGCGTGGACTGGTCGCAGAACCTCAATATGGACAGCTACGACTTTGACACGCTGTCGATGCTCAGGATCTACGGCGGGCTAGTCTACGAGCCGCTCAAGTACGACATCACAGACCCCAACGACAGCGACGCCCCCGTCTTTGACTGGGACGACGGCTACTTTGACGTGACGGTGAAGGCGTTCGTCAAGCCCGGCGAGATCGACCTCAGCCACCTCGGCTGGGGCATCAACAGCTTCCCCGCCTGCTACCTCGACGCCGACTTTATGAGCGGCTCGGCGCCCTCGGGCAGCTGCAACCCCGTGGAGCTCACCATCCGCCACTCGTTCCGCCGCGTGGTGGACACCGACTACCAGCCCGTGGACTACGACGGCCTCCGCTTCAGCGCCTTTGGCGCCTTTGACCACGAGCGCACCGGCTACGACCGCAACTACGGCATGGTGGACGCCAAGTGGCGCCGCTTTATGCACCGCTACAACATCTGGCAGCGCAGCCACTACTACGATGACCCCGAGGCGATGACGGGCTGGCTGCCCTGCGCCGTGGACCTCCCCGCGGGCGCCGACGCCAACCTCGACACCGACAACGACGGCACCGCCGACGCCTGCGCGGACGCCGGGAGCGGCTCGCAGTGCGACGTCTTCCGCCAGCGCTGCACCCTGCCCTACCGCGAGCGCGCCGTGCGCCCCGTGGTGTGGTACTTCACCAACGACAGCAACACCGAGTACTTCCCCGCCACCGACCGCGCCACCCACGAGTGGGACGCCGCCCTCCGCCTCGCCGTCCGCTCCGCCCAGTACACCGAGTGCCTGCGCGAGCAAGAGACCTCCTGCGCCTCTCAGCCCGAGGGCGAGCGCGCGGAGTGCCTTGAGGGGCGCCAGCGCGGCTGCGTGGAGCAGTTCCCGGTGCACTTTGGCCAGCAGGACCGCAACGAGGACCTGATCGCCGTGTCGTGGGAGGTGAAGCGGTGCAT
>VGTA01000794.1 GCA_016874875.1 Deltaproteobacteria bacterium
GGCCCCTTAAGGGTGTACTCGGCGTCCTCATGCGCGCGGAGGCTTGCGTCGTCCATCGCGCTTACTAGGGCGCCGTAGACCGTGGGCTCGTTGTCGCGGAGGGCGAGCAGGGCGAGCTGGGCGAGCATGGCGGCGCGGGGCGCGCTGAAGCTGAGATCAACGCTGACGCCCGTCAGGAACTGATCAGCGGCGTCCGCGTCACCGCGCTGAAGCGCGCGCTTCACCAGGTCGTTGTCCACCGTGTCGGCGTGGTGGGCGGCCACATAGGCCAAAAGCGCCGCGGCGCGGAGAATGGGTGTGTCGTGGGTCATGGTCTTGGTCTCGGTCTCGGGGGTGGTGGTGACGGGGGTGAACACGCGAGGCGCGCCGCGCTGTGTCCACGCCCCCCCCGCGCCGAATTAAAATTATTTTCTAAAGCTAAGGTGCGGTAAGGGGGTATTACTGAACCTTAGGAGTTTTGATTTTTTAATAAATCGCCACGCGCCCTAAGTGTTTGAAAACTCTATTTAATCTGATTGTTAAGTGCCCTCGCCGCCACCCCCCCGCCCCGCTCACACGCTCAGCTTTTATATGAGCGCTACGCCCCCTCGCCGCCGCCCCCCCGCCCCGCGCCCACGCTCAGCGCGCGGCTCGCCGCGTCACCTAGCGCCGCGAGCTGCGCGAGGTCTAAACCCATCGCGCGTAGTCGCTGCTCAGGTGAGGCGGCGGGCGCCGTCACCTCAACGCTCAGCCGCGCCGCGTCCAGCCCCGCGAGCGAGGCGCGGCGCGCGATTGTGTCCAGGCTCAACTTGAGCCCCGCCAACTTTGTACGCTCATCGGTGGCGGTCTGCGCCACGGCGAGCGCCTCGCGGCCTAGCGCCTCCGCCTCCGCGAGTAGCGCGAGCGCGAGGGCGCGCCGTGAGCCCTCGTCTATGCCCGCGCGCAAGAGCTCCACGCGCTCCGCCCATATCGAGGCGAGGAATGACTGCGGCACGTCTGGCGCGAGGCGCGTGAGGTCGCCCACGGTGAGCGGCCCCGGCCACGCGCGCGCGATGTCGTCGAGCCAGGTGAGCCACGCCGCCCGCGCCGCGCCCGTTCCAAGTACACTCCCGCCCCTCAGCGCGTCGCGCGTGGTGAGCGCCGCGAGGTGCTCAACGGGCGGGGGCAGCTCGACGCGCAAGCGCTCAGCGAGCGCCGCGAGCGCGGGCCCCTGGCGGTAAGGGTCGGAGGCGGCGGCGATCCGCACGCGTCGGTCAGGGCGCTTGGCGCCCCCCTCCTCGCGCTCTGGCGCGGTGTCCGACGCGCCCAGCACGGCGCGCGCTCGCGCCGCCCGCGCGCGACCGCGGGGGAGGGCGTCAGCGCAGTCGCCCTCTCGCTCGACGTCCTCAGCGCCCGCGCCCCCCGCCTCGCCCTCAGCGCCCGCACCCGCGCCCCCCGCCTCGCCCTCAGCGCCTGCACCCGCGCCCCCCGCCTCGATGCCCGCGCGGGCCCACATACCGCGCAAGGCGCCGCCGACGTCCACGCCGCGCTCTGCGTGCGCTACCAGGTCGCTGAGCGCGCCGCTCAAGGGCCCCGCCGCGCGGGGATAGTCCGCTGTGAGCTGGGCGATGAGCCCGCGGGGGGTGGCGGTGCCTCGGTAGCGGTGCGAGGCTAGCGCGCGCTGTGCCGCGAGGTGATACGCGCCCACGGCGAGCGCCGCGTAGATGCCGTGGGCGCCGGCGGGCATATCGAGCGCGGCGAGGTGCTCAAGCGCCGTGTGCGCCGTGCTCTTGATCTCCTCGGGGGTGGGGGCGGGTGTGGGGTTGTCGTTGTCGTTCATCGGGGCGCGCCTCCGGTCGCGCGGAAATGTCTAAGCTGGCGCGCGAGGTGGTCGCGGTGCGCCTCCACCTGCGCCGCGTAAGCGCTCCTCGCGCCGCCGCCGTTATACTTGCCCGCCGCCTCGCGGGTCGAGCGCGAGCGCCGGCGGTAGTACGCCCACGCTCTGAGCCCGGGCGTGATGTCGTTCGTATCGCCCTCGCGCGCCCAATAACGCTTGAGCGCCTGCAACGGCCCCACGGCGCCGCGGGGCGAGGTGAGGCCGCGGGTGTGGCGGCTCTCGGCGAAGCTCAGCGCGACAACCTCCAGCGGGTCGAGCCCCGCGTCTTGTGCGCGGTCGGCGACGGCGACGCATACCGCGAGGTGCTCGGGGGCGCGGTCTATCCAGAAACGGGCGCGGGCGGTGGGGCTCCGCGCCTCTCCCGCCGCGATGGCAAGCGAAGCGAGGCACAAGCGGGTCAGTAGGTAAAGCGTGAGGTGCATAGCGGCTCTGGTGGCGGGGTGGCGGGGTGGCGGGGTGGCG